>PXTS01000076.1 GCA_003022485.1 Bacteroidetes bacterium QS_8_68_28 | reverse complement strand
GCCCGTGGGAGGTCGCTGGTGCGGGCGATGGGCAGGCGGCGCGCGGTGCCGGCGCTGGCGCGCAGGGCGACAGCGCTCAAGGGGGCCATGTGACGGCTTGGCACGAGGGCGGCGGCGGCCCCGGCGGCCACGGCGCTACGCAACACGGCCCCGTAGTTGCGCGGGTCGGTGATGCGGTCGATGACCAAAATCAGCGGGCAGCGCTGCTGCACGTCGTTGAAGGTCGGGGCGATCTCCGCCAGCACGTCGTCGAGGGTGCGGTAGGCCACCGGCGCGGCCCGCGCGAGGACGCCTTGGGGGTTGAGGTCGCTCGCCTCGTGGCGCATCCGCTCGGGCGGGACGTGTTGCACGGGCACGCCCGCGCGGTCGGCAGCGCTTTCGATCTCGCGGATGGCCGGGCCGCCGGCGCCCTGCTCGATGAGAACTTTTTCGAGAGCAGCGCTCTCGCCCTCGAGCGCCTCGCGCACGGGCTTGCGCCCGGCGATTCGGCGGGTGCCGTCGGCGTTTCGCTCGCGTTGCTCGTTCACGTGCGTGTCGCGTGGTTTCGGGGGGCGCACCGCGGTGCGCAAGTTCTCTATCTGGCCGGGCGCTCAAGGCGGAGCGAAAACCATCCACCGACTTACCGGGCTGCCTCCTCGCGCTGCCGGCCTCGCGCTGCCTCGCGGTTCTCCCGCGCCTGCGCTCGCTCGGCCTCGCGGTCGCGTCGCTGCCAGAAGACGTACAGCCCCATCGCTCCCAGCAGCATGAGCAGCACCGCGATCACCTCGGCCTGGGTGACGGTGAGGCCCAACAGGTCGTAGGACGGATTGACGCGGATCTTTTCGATCACGAAACGCCAAGCGCCGCTGAGCACGAGGTAGAGCGAAAAGAGCCAGCCGCTCTTGTACGGGTGCTTCCGCAGCGCCCAGAGTGCCCCGAAGATGACGACCGACGCAGCGAATTCGTAGAGCATCGTCGGGTAGGTGCCCGTGGCCGCGGGCGGGCAGTTCTCAATCACCGTCGCCGGGGCGCCGAGGATGTTGCCCTCGAAGTTCACACGCCCCAGTCGCCGTCGCCAGCGAGGTAGCACCCGATCCGCCCGATGCCGTAGGCCAGCATCAGCCCCGGCGCGATGGCGTCGGCGAAGGTGCGCGCCGACAGGTCGTAGCGGTGCAAGAACCAGACGATGGAAGCCGCCGCCAAGAGGAACCCCCCGTAGAACGTGAGCCCCCCGGTGGCGAAGATCGTGCCGACGGGGTCGCGAGCCAGCAGGTCGAGGTTTTCGAGGATGAAAAACAGCTTCGCCCCCACGATGCCCGCCACGATGGCGATGGTGGCAATCGTGCCCATCAGGACCGACGGGCTGGCGGTGCGCATCGGGGGGCGGCGATTGCGCCCGCGACGCTTCTCCCTGCCACCGTCCTGCTCCTCCGGGGGCACGGGCACCTTCACGCCCGGCAGGCGCCCGTTCCAGAAGAAGCGGTCCAGCTCGCGCGCGGCCAGCCACGCGGCCACCAGAACGCCAATGACGACCATGAGGCCGTAGGAGTAGACCGTCAGCGAGTCGAGGCCGCCGATCTCGAACGGCAGCGGAATGTCGACGATGCGCGGGTACATGCGGGTTGAGGGGTTTGTGGTTCGTTCGCTCGCTGGTTCGTGGTTCGATGGGCAACGCGCCTGCTGAGCGAGGCACGAACCACGAATTACGTCACGTGTCCTGCGCGGCTTCGGCCTCGGCGGGCTGCCCGCCTGCGCGTTGCTCGAGAAGAAAAGCGGTGAGGCCGTCGAATGCCACCTCCGTCTGCTCACCGGTAGCCATATGCTTGACGCTCGCCCGGCCCGCCTCCAGCTCGTTTCCCCCGATGATGACGGCGTGCGGCGCGCCGGAACGGTTGGCCTCGCGCATCTGCGCTTTGAGCGAGCGGCCCATCAGGTCCGTCTCTGCGCTCAGGCCCGCCCGGCGCAGCGCACGTGCCTTCTCGAACACGAAGCGCTCGGCCTCCTCGCCGATGGCGGCCAGAAACACGTCGGCAGCGGGATCGGGGGGGAAGTCGTAGCCGGCGGCCTCCAGCGCGAGGAAGAGGCGCTCGATGCCCGCCGCGAAGCCGACGGCCGGCACCGGCTCGTCGGCCCCCAGCGCCTCGGCCAGGAGGTCGTAGCGCCCCCCACCGGCCAGCGCGCTCTGCGCCCCCAGCGCGCCCGATTCCAGCTCGAAAGCTGTGCGCGTGTAGTAGTCGAGCCCGCGCACCAAGAGCGGGTCTTCCTCGAACGGAATCTCCAGGTGGTCCAGCCAGCCTTTGACCTCGTCGTAGTGCGCTCTGGACCCGTCGTCCACGAAATCCAGCAGGCGCGGCGCATCTTCGAGCAGGCGTTGCTCGTGCTCGATTTTCGTGTCGAGCAGGCGGAGCGGGTTCTGCCGCAGGCGGCGCCGGCTCGTCTCCGAAAGCTCGTTTTCGTACGGCGCGAAGTAGTCGGTCAGCGCCTGGCGGTAACGCTTGCGGTCGGGGGGGCTGCCCAGCGAGTTGAGGCGCAGGCGCGTCTGGCGCAGCCCAAACTCGCGGTACACGTCGGCCATGAGAGCGACCGTCTCGGCGTCGGCGCGGGCGTCCGCCGCCCCGATGGTTTCGCTGCCGAACTGGTGAAACTGCCGGAAGCGTCCTTTCTGCGGCTTTTCGGCGCGAAAGCAAGGGCCGACGTAGAAAAGCTTCTGCACGCCGCCGCGCTGGCCCAGGTGGTGCTGGAGGTAGGCGCGCATCACCGGCGCGGTGACTTCGGGCCGGAGAACGTAGCCGGCATCCCCCTGCTCGAAGGTAAACATCTCCTTCTGCACGATGTCGGTCGCCTGCCCGATGCCGCGCGCCACCAGCGCGGTCGGCTCCAGGGCAGGAGTGCGGATTTCCTCGAACCCGTAGCGCCGCATCACTTTGCGCACCACGTCTTCGATGTGCTGCCACGCGGGGCTGGCAGGCATCGAGGCCCCTTCGGTGCCGGCGGGCAACACGTCGAACGTGCCGGGAATGTTCTGAAACAAAGCAGGGGGGGTTTGGATGTTGAGGGGTTGCTTCGGAGGCAACGCCGGCTCTGCGAGAATACGTCTTCCTTGGCGAAAGACTGCCGTCCGCCGTCTACAGCCCACTGTCTACAGTCCACCGTTCTACTGCCGCAGCCCGCGCTCGGCCTCGGCAAAGGCGTCGAGCACGTCCTCGGGCGTCTGCGCTTTCACCAGCTCCAGGCGCAGGCGCCGCCGGCTGACGAGGCGCGAGATGCGACTGAGGATGCGGATGTGCTCAGACTTGGCGGCCTCGGTGCCCACCAGCAGGAAGACCAGCTGCACCGGCTCGCGGTCGATGGCGTCGAACTCGACGGGCTCCTCGGTAACGGCGAAGGCCGCGACGGTGCCCGTCACGGCAGCGGTCTTAGCGTGCGGCAGGCCCAGCCCCTTGCCCACGCCGGTGCTCAGCTCGCTTTCGCGCTCCCAGACGGCCTCGCGTACCTCCGCCAGGTCTTCGACGGACGGGTGGCCCTCCAGCAGATCCAACAGTTTCTCGACGACGGTTTCCTTGTCCCCTCCCGGCAGGCGCACGCGCACGCGCTCCGGCGCGAGCAGTTCGTGAATAGCCGTCACGGTGTCAGGCATGGCGGCGAGAGCGACCGGAGTAAAAGCATCGCGACTTACGGGGCGAAAACGTCGCCCTTCGGCCCTTGTTCGCTCCCGGTTGTTTTTCGGCGACGGTCGCACGGGCGGCCCGGCTCCTTTTTCACGCGCCTTCCACCCTGCGGAGTTCGTCCCAGACCGCGCGCAGGTCGGCGGGCGTCTCGGCGGTGAAGTTCATCGCCTCGCCGGTGGCCGGGTGGCGAAAGCCCAGCGACGCCGCGTGCAGCGCCGGGCGCCCCAGCTGCTCGAAGAGCCGCTCGAAAAAGGCGCGCCGCTTGCGCCCGTGCGGGCCGTTGCGGACGTGCGCGCCGCCGTACTGGGCGTCGGCGAGGAGCGGGTGGCCCGCCTCCGCCGCGTGCACGCGAATCTGGTGCGTGCGGCCTGTCTCCAGCTCGAACGTCGCGCGGGCGGTGTGGGCGAGTTGCTCACGGGCGCGGTAGTGCGTGCGCGCCGACTTTCCCTTTTCCTCGGGCACGACGGCCATGTTCTTGCGGTCGCGCGGGTCGCGCCCAATGGCGCCCTCGAACGTGCCCTCCTTCGGCGAAAGGCGGCCCCAGAGGAGCGCCTCGTAATGGCGGTGCGTGGCACGCTGCTTGAACTGGCGCGCGAGGTTCCGGTGCGACGCGTTGGTTTTGGCCACGACCAGAAGGCCTGTCGTTCCTTTATCGAGGCGATGTACGATACCGGGGCGCACGGCGGGGTTGCCTTCCTGCTTCGGGACCGCCCCGATTGTCGAGAGGCCCACGCGCCCGGCGTCCAGTTCGTCCGACGGCGCGCTGATCTCGATGGGCCGCGCGCCGACGTGATACAAAAGCGCGTTGACGAGCGTGCCCGTGCGGTGCCCGTAGCCAGGGTGCACGACCATCCCCGCCGGTTTGTAGACAACCAGCAGGTGCTCGTCTTCGTAGGCAACGTCGAGCGGGATGTCCTCCGGCTTCGCGCCCACCGGCGGCGGCCTGAGCAGGCGCAAGCGGATTTCGTCGCCCCCCTCGACGGGACGCGACTTCTTGGGCTGCTCGCCGTTGACGGCGGCCGCGCCGGCGGCGATGCTCTCCTGTACCTTCGTGCGCGAGGCGTCCACGCGG
>PXTS01000075.1 GCA_003022485.1 Bacteroidetes bacterium QS_8_68_28 | reverse complement strand
GGACTATCTTGCCGAGAAAGGCTACCGCCCGGGCGACCAGGTCGGCAAGATCGGGCTGGAGGCCAACTACGAATCGGAGCTGCGCGGGCGCCAGGGCAGCGAGTTCAACCTCGTCAACATTCACGGCCAGACCGTTCAGCCCTACCAGGGCGGTAGTGAGGACGCGCCCCCCAAGACCGGCTACGAGATGCACACCACCCTCGACGCGGAGGTGCAGGCCCTCGCCGAGACCTTGATGGTTGACAAGCGCGGCGGCCTCGTGGCGCTCGACCCCGACAACGGCGAGATCATCTCCATCGTCAGCAAGCCGGACTACAACCCCGAAGTCTTCTCGCAGTCCATCTCCACCGAGAAGTACCAGTACCTCACGCAAAGTCCGCAGAAGCCGATGTACAACCGGGCCACGATGATGGGGATGCCGCCGGGCTCGACGATCAAGCCGGGCATGGCGCTGATGGGGCTCAACGAAGGGCTCATTACGGCGGACTCGAAGCTCAACTGCCCGGGCACGTTCTACCTCGGCAGCCAGGGCTACGACAACTTCGGGCAGACCAATCTCGGGATGATTACCGTGAAAAAGGCCATCGAGCGGTCCTGCAACACGTTCTTCTTCAATCTCTACATGAAGACCGACATCGAAACGTGGTCGGACTACATGCACATGTACGGGTTCGGGGAGCGCGTGCCGATGGACATCGGCGAGCAGGCCACCGGCATCGTCGCCGACTCGGCCTACATGAACGAAAAGTACGGGCAGTGGACGCGCGGCTACACCGTCAACCTCGGCATCGGGCAGGGCGACTTCGTGGTCACGCCCATGCAACACGCCCGCTACGTGGCGATGATCGCCAACAAGGGCACGAAGTACGCCCCGCACCTGGTCAAGAAAATCGTAGACCCGGAGACCGGTGAGGGCATGCGCTTAATGATGCCGGCGCCCGAGGATGTGCCCATCGACGAGAAGCACTTCGAGACGGTGCACGAGGGGATGCGGCGCGTCGTCCAGCGCGGCACGGCGGCGCGCGTGCAGGTGCCCGGTATCGCGGCGGCCGCCAAGACGGGCACGGCCCAGAATCCGCAGGGCAAGGACCACTCAGTCTTTATTATGTTCGCTCCGGTGGACGACCCGGAGATTGCGGTGGCCTCGATGATCGAGAACGCCGGCTTCGGCGGGGAAACCAGCGGCCCCATCGTGAGCTTGCTTATCGAGAAGTACCTCACCGGCGAGATCACGCGCGGCCCGGAGGGCCAGAACCGCTACGCCCGCGCCATGTCCAAGCGCTCCCAGCCGATTGAGACGACGAATTGACTGGCTCGTACCTCCATCTCCCCGCACCGAAAGTGACCGCCTGGTACCACAAGCTCGACCACACGACCTTCCTGGCGTGGCTGGCGCTGATCGCCGCAAGCCTCGTGGCCATTTACAGCACCACGCACGGGCCGGCGGCGGAGCTTCTCTCCGCGAGCGTGCAGAGCAACTTCCAAAGCCAGCTCGTCTGGGCGATCGTCTGCACCGTGGGGATGGGTATTGCCCTGATGCTGCCGGTGCGTTTCTACCAGCGGGCGGCGTATCCCGCGTATGCCATCTGCATCGGGCTGTTGGTGCTCACGCTCTTCATTGGGCAAGAAGTCGGCGGGGCCACGTCTTGGCTGGTCATCGGCGGGATGAACCTGCAAGCCTCCGAACTGGCGAAGGTGGGCACGGTCATGACCGTTGCCAAGGTGCTCTCCGCGCAGCCGGCCGATCGGGAGCAGAGCAACGTGCGCTACGCTGCCGGAGCCGTGGGGCTCCTCCTGCTGCCGGCCGTTCTGATCTTGATGCAGAACGACACGGGAACGGCACTGGTCTTCCTCGGGCTTATCCCGATCATGCTCTTCTGGAGTGGGCTCCCGCTGGCGACCTGCGCGCTGATGGTTTCGCCGGGGGTGGCCGGCTACTTCGCTATTCGCGGGACGACCGTCGAATGGTGGCTCTGGGTGGCCGTCGCCTTCGCGGTCGTCTTCACGGCGGGCATCTGGTGGGCCACGCGCAAACGCTACATGACGATTCTCGCGGCGCTCTTTACCGGGGGCGTGATCCTGATCTCGACGGTGGCGATCAACGAGGTCCTCGCCCCGCACCAGACTGCACGTATCAAGTCCTTTACCAATCCGGACGCGCCGGAGTACCGCAAGGGCGTGGGCTTCCACCTCGTGCAGTCGAAGGCGGCCATCGGATCGGGGGGGCTCTGGGGCAAGGGCTACATGGAGGGCACCCAGACGCAGGGCGCCTACATTCCCGAGCAGTCCACCGACTTCATCTTCAGCGTCATCGGAGAAGAGCTGGGCTTCGTCGGCGGTATCACGCTGCTTTTGCTTTTGGGCGTGCTCATTATTCGGCTCGTGCAACTGGGCGCGCGCGTGAAGCATCCGTTCGGCTCGATGGTCGCCGCCGGGGCGGCGGGCATCTACCTGATCCACGTCTTCGTCAACGTGGGGATGGCCACGGGGCTTTTGCCGGTGATCGGGATTCCGCTTCCGTTCGTCTCGTACGGCGGCTCGGCGATGCTGGCCAACTCGGCGATGCTGGCCATCGTGCTGGCCCTTCACATGCGCCGCGACGACTTCTCGATCTACGGCTATTAGCCGCCAGCTCTCAGCCGTCGGCGGTGAGCCGCGCGGCAGGAGAAGCTGAACGCTGAAAAGCTCCCCCGCCCTGTGGCCTCGATCCTCTACGTCTTCCCGCACCCCGACGACGAATCCTTCGGCCCGGCCCCGGCGCTGGCCCGCCAGCAGCGCGCCGGGCATGACGTACACCTCTTGACGCTCACGCGCGGGGAGGCCACCACCCAGCGCGAGCGCCTGGGCCTCTCGAAAGAAGAGATGGGCGAGACCCGCCGCGGGGAGATGCAGGGCGTGGCGCAGGCGCTCTCGCTGGCGAGCCTCTCGGTACTGGACTTCGCCGACGGGGCGCTCGCGGAGCTGGACCCGCGCGTCTTGGAGGGCGCGGTGGCGGCGCACGTGCGCGAGCGCCATCCCGATGTGCTGGCGACCTACGCCGTTCCCGGTGTCAGCGGGCACCGCGACCACCTGGCCGCTCACGCCGTCGTCAAGCGCGTCTTCTGCCAGCTTCGCGGGGAAGAGGGCGCCGGCTATTTGCAACGCCTTGCGCTCTTTACGCTGCCGGAGGACGCCGACGACCGCCCTGCGCACCTGACCGGTTCGCCGGAGGAATTGATCGACGCGCGCGTGCGCTTCTCTGACGAGGACCGCGCTCGCGCCGAAGAGGCGCTGGCTGCCTACGAGACGTACCAGCCCGTCATCGAAGAGCACCGGCCGCTCAGGTCTGTGGCCGGCGGCGTGTGCTTCGAGCTTTTCCAGGAAGCATTCGCTCCGCCGCTGGGGAACCTGTTCGACGACCTGTCGGGGTAGTTCGACGGCAGACCGCAGACGGCAAACGGCGGTCTATCAGCCTGCAAGGCCGTTTCCCTGAGGGTTCGCTACGCCTCCCTTCCCGGCCCGGGGAACCGCGAGCATATCGTGATAGTCGCGCAGAGCTACGCTTCGTTCTCGGTCTGCTCGACGAAGACGAGCGCGCTGAAGTGGACATCGGCTTTGTTCTCCGAGAGCCAGTGCGCGTCTTCTTCCGAGTTGCCCATCAGGGTGACGTGCATCAGCTCCCAGCCGCTGCGAAGGGCCTTGTTGAGCTCGTCGAGCCCATCGGTGGTGCGCGTGGTGCGCGTGACGAGAATCGCCTTCTGCGGGGCTGTGCCGGAGTCGGCTTCTCCGAGAGAGGGAGAGGCGGCAAAGACGGAGTCGAGGCCCCGCTCGCGGCGGCTCTGCTCCGCGCTGGGAGACGGACGAGACGGTTCCTCGCCGGGAGACAGCAGATCCGTTTTATTGAGCGGGTCGGCTTCGGGGGAATCGAAGAACCGTTCGGGGAAGGGAGCGGCCTGGCTCATGGGACGCGGCGCGGGAGGTAAGAAGGGCAGAAGAAAAAAGGCTACCGGGAGGCAGAAGGGCCCGCGGCAGCAGCCACGTCGGGCGCATCGGGGGCGCCGTTGGGGCGGGGGGCAGTGCCGTTGGTGTCGCGCTCGGCGCTCTGGGCCACGTCGCCGGCGGTCGAAGAAGACGATTCGTTTTTGCGTCGTTCGCGCTCGCGCAGGCGCTCGATGACCTCCTCGGTGAGCCGAGCGTATTGCCGGGCTCCGCGCGAGGTCTCGTCGAACTCGAAAATGGTCTGCTCGTAGCCGGGGGCGTCCTCGAGGTTCACGTCGGGGCCGATTTCGGTGTCGAAGACCTTATCGCCGTAGTGGTCGCGCACCTGCGCGATGATCTGCTCGGTGCCTTCTTTGTCGTAGTCCACGAGCGTGAGCAGGATGCCCAGCACGGGCGCGACGTAGCCCAGGCTGTCGCGGGCCTTGCTGATGACCTCTCCGAGGCTTACGATGCCTTCGAGACCGAGGTAGGAGGGCAGAAGCGGGATCAAAAAGGCATCGGCGGCGATGACAGCGTTGACCGCCAGCAGCGACGTGGAGGGCGGGCAGTCCATCAGCATCACATCGTACTCGTCGCGCAGCGGGCGCAACACTGCGCTGAGTCGCCGCTCGCGGCGCTGCACCTGCGCGAGGCGCACGTCCGTGTCGGCCAGTTCGATGGAGCCGGGCATCAAGTCAAAGCCCGGGCCGTCGAGCTGACGGATGGCCGCCTCGGTGGGGGCTTCGCCAAAGAGCACGTCGGCGCTGGAGGGGTGCTGCTTGGAGCGCGGCACGCCGAGGGCCAGCGAGGCGGAGCCCTGGCTGTCCAGGTCCACCAGCAGGACGCGCGCGCCGGCACGGCTCAGCCCGGCCGCGAGGTTGATAGCCGTCGTGGTCTTGCCGACCCCGCCTTTGTTGTTGATGACGGGAATGACTTGAGTCGAGTCGCTCGGCGACGCCATGTTGAGGAAGAGAAAAATGGGAAAAGAAAAACGGGCGGGGAGGCGCACGCGGCGAGAAAAGACCACGGCGCAGCGAGTTCCCGCAAGTGTCAGAAGGAAAAGGGAGAATCGGGGTCGGTGCGGAAGGCGTCGGAGTCGTCGTTCGCCTCCGGCTCCTCGGAGGAAGTGTTGAAAATGCTGTCGCGCTCCCAGGAGAGCAGTTCTTCATCGTCCCCGTTGCCCGGCTCGTCCGCCGCCGGGGACGCCGGCGTGTCGTCGTCGGCGGGTGCGGTTTCGGCAAGAGGCTCCTCGGCAAGAGGGGCAAGAGGCTCCTCGGCAAGAGGCTCCTCGGCAGGAGGCTCCTCAGCAGTGGGGATCCATTCCGACGGAGCCCCGTCGGGGTCGTCCGTCTCGGCGGGGGCTGCCACGCCCCGGACGCTTGCCTCCGCGTCGGGGTGGCGCGGGAGGATGACGGTAAAGACGGTACCGCGTCCGCGCCGGCTTTCCATTTCCACCGCGCCGCGCATCAGGTTGACGAGGCGGTGGACGAAACTGAGGTGCCGCTTCTCCGGCTTTGCCTCTGCGTCGTCGGCATCGGGGGGGGCGGTGCCGGTGTCGAGCAGCGAGTTGAGCAGGCTCTGGGAAATGTCGGCGCCGGTGTCCACGACGCGCAGGTGCACTTCGCCCGTTCCGCGCGCCCGTCCGCTCACAGTGATCGAGCCTTCGTCGGTCGCGTCGACGGCGTGGCCGACGAGCGCGGCCACCAGCAGGCGCAGCGCGCCCGGATCGGCCTCGACGGAGACCGAGCGGTCCGGTAGTGCGCGGTGCATCACCAGTCCCTTGCGGCGCGCGGCGGGCTCGAGCTCGTCAAGGAGAGCGCCCAGGTGCTCGGCGTAGTCGAAAGACGACAGGCGCAGGTTCGGCGGGTCGGTGCTGAGCCGCCGGCGCACGTCGTCGAGCGTCTCGTCGCCGGCAAAATCGGCCTCGCGCTCGACCGCTTCGAGCTCGGGGAAGCCCTGCGCGATGGCGTCGGAGAGCGTCTCGTCGATTTCTTCCTCGGAGGAGGCGCCGTTCCCGGGCGCCGCGCCGCTGGCGGCGGCCGACGTGTCCGCTTCGGCGGGAGCCGTTTCCTCCGAAGGAGGCTCGTTCGAAGGAGGCTCGTTCGTCTCGCTCGTCAGGTCGGAGGGAGCCTTTTCGTCGCGGCTGGGAGGCGCGTCGGCGGGCGCGTCTTCGGTGAGCGGTTCGTTTTCGGTCCGTGATTCGTCTTTGGCCGAGGGCGCCTCGCTCCAGTCCGAGAGTCCTGCAAACAGCTCTTCCTCGGCCGCGTCGTCTTCCGATTTCGGCTCAATGGTCGGTTCGCTGGCTGCTGGAGGGGCGTCTTCGGGGGGCGGCGGTTCTTCGGCAGGCGGGGGGCTCTCGTCGAGGGAGGCGGAGTCTTCATCGCTTTCGGGGGAAGCGGAGGGTTCGCTTGCTTCCGGCACGTCGGCGAGCGTCTTGGAGGGGACGCCGTCGGCCTCGCTGCCGTCGCCGGGAGGCGCGGCTGCGTCGGGGGAGGCAGCCTCCTCGGATTCTTCCGCACGCGGAGGAGGGAGGCCCGCCATCGGCGTGAGCGTGCCGACGGTGCCGGTGGGCGTGCCGTCTTCGTCGGTGACGAGACGCGCGCGGAACTCCACAGCCCGCTCCGTGCCGTCCTTCGTGAGAAAGCGCGTCCGGTGGTGAAGGAGGTTCTGGCGTTGTTGCAGGAGCGGGGCGAACGCTTGGAGGCTTTCGACGCGATCCTTCGGATGGACGAAGTGCGCGAGCGATTCGCCGAGCGCCTCCTCGCGCGGGAAGCCCGTCGTGTCTTCCCAGGCGCCGTTGAGGAACGTCGTCTGTCCCTCCAAATCGGTTTCGAAGACGACCTCCTGCACGTTCTCGACGAGGCGTTCGTGCCTGAGCGCGCGCATCTGGACGCTGCGACGCTCGAACTGGCTGATGGCCAGGTCGGCGAGGTCTTCGAGAATGGCGCGGTGCCCGGCATCGAAGACGCGTGGCGTGTAGTCGACGATGCAGAGCACGCCGATCATCACGCCCGAAGGCGCCTGGAGCGGGGTGCCTGCGTAGAAACGCCAGTCCGGCTCGCCGGTCACGGCGGGGGCCTCCGCAAAGCGCGGGTCCTGCGTTGCGTCTTCGACGACGAGCGTGTCGCGCCGGCGGACGGCCTCGGCGGCAAAGGAAAGCCCGAGGGTCGTCTCGCGCTCGCTCCGGTAGCCGAAGCACGACTTAAACCACTGCCGCTCCCCGTCGAGCAGCGCGATCAACGCGGTAGGCACGTGGCAGGTCTGGGCCAGCAGGCGGGTGATGCGGTCGAAGTCGCGTTCGGGCCCGGCGGTGCCCAGCGTGCGGTAGTGGCGAAGGGTCTCCCGGCGCTCCTCCGCGTTGGGGAGGGCAGGGAACGGGCGGTCGCGGCGGCTGGAGGGCTTCATGAGGGCAGTCGGAAAAGGAAAAGGCGGGCACTTTTCCCGATGAAAAATCGTATAAGCACGCAAGCTTGACACTTCCTAAAAGAATCCGACGCCTCACAGAAAAACAAGAGGCGTGCCGCTCCGCAGGGGCGCGCCCGGACCGGCCGGCCTTAATGCTTCCGTAACAGCGCTTGGGGCGCTGAACCCTACATTTGCTGGTGGCGGGACGATTTTTCGAGGGGCCCCGCCGGGGACGGGTCCCCGCGACTTTTACCCATAACGATTTCCATTTGAAACGCTTTCGCCCCCTTTTCCCAAAGGCCGCGCCGCCATGTCTTCCCCCAATGCACTCGCCGCCGACGCCCCAGCCTCCTCGGGCGCCCCCGCCCCCGATGCCCCGCTGGTCCTCATCGTGGACGATGAGGACGACATCCTCGACTTGCTCAAGTACAATCTGCGGCAAGAGGGCTTCCGCACGCGCCTGGCGCGCGACGGGCGGGAAGCGCTCCGCACCGCGCGCCGCCAGCCGCCGGCCCTGATCATTCTCGACATCATGATGCCGGGGATGGACGGAATCGAGGTGTGCCGCCGCGTGCGCGAGGACGCCCACTTGCGCACCGTGCCGGTGCTGATGCTCACCGCGCGCACCGAGGAGGAAGAACAGGTGCGTGGCCTCGACGTGGGGGCGGACATCTACCTCTCGAAACCCGTCTCGGTGCCGGTGCTCGTCAGCCAGGCGAAGGCGCTTCTGCGCACCGCGCGCCGCAGCCAAACCCCGCCGGACCGCCTCTCGGTCCACGATCTCCAGATCGACCGGGATCGTTATCTCGTCTTTCAGGGCGAAGGCCGGCAGGAGGAAGACGGTATAAAGTTACCGCGCAAGGAGTTCGAGCTGCTCTACTTCCTGGCGTCCCATCCCGGCAAGGTGTTCAGCCGCCAGGAAATCCTCGATGAGGTGTGGGGCGAGGACGTCTACGTCGTGGATCGCACCGTGGACGTGCACGTGCGCAAGATCCGCGAGAAGCTGGGGGCCGACTACATCGAGACGGTCAAGGGCGTAGGCTACAAGTTCAGGGAGTGAGAAACAACCTGCTCCCAGCCGCCGCCCGACTCGCTCGCCCATTTGCGATTTTCAATTTCCAACCTGTGATGAAACTGCACCAGTTGGCGTTGAACGTGGCGGGGGGCGCGGCTGCGGGAGCGGCGTTGCTGGGGGCGGGGGTGGCCTGGGCCGGGCTGGCGTGGCCGTGGGCGGCGTTCTTGGGAGCCGTGGGACTGGGGGCGGGCGTCTACCTGCTCGTGCAGCAGCTGGTGGCGGCGCGTCTGGCGGCCACGCGCGCGCTGCTGAAGCGCCTGCGCCAGTTCGAGTTCGCGTCGCTGGAAGAAGAGGAGCGTCGTCAGCCGCCCGCCCCGCTGCGCCGCGCCGACGAGCTGGACGTGCTCCTGGCCGAGACGCGCCGCACCGGGCGCACCCTCGGGGAGAAGGTGCGCGAGCTGCGCAAGATGGAAAACTACCGCCGCGAGTTCATCGGAAACGTCTCGCACGAGCTCAAGACGCCGATCTTCTCGATTCGCGGCTTCGCCGAGACGCTCCTCGAAGGCGCCCTCGACGACGAGGGGGTGCGCCGCTCATTCGTCGAGAAAATCCTGCACAACGCCGACCGTTTGCGCCACCTCGCGCGCGACCTCGCCGAGATCGCTCGCATTGAGACGGGCGAGCTGGAAATGACCGTCACGCCTTTTCCGCTTGCCCCGCTGGTCGAAGAGGTCGTCGCGTCGCTGGGACCGGCCGCCGAGGAAAAGCGCCAAGCCCTCCAGACTCGGCTGCCGGCGGACCTGCCGCGCGTGGAGGGGGACCGCGAGCGCCTGCGCCAGGTCCTCACCAACCTGATCGACAACGCCATCAAGTACACCGGGCGCGGCGGAACGGTGACGGTCACGGCCCGGCGCGTTCCCAACGGCGGGGTGAAGACTTCCGTGATCGACGACGGCGTGGGCATCGCGCCGGAGGACGTGGAGCGTCTGACTGAGCGCTTTTACCGTGTGGATCGCAGCCGTTCGCGCGCGCAGGGGGGCACCGGGCTGGGACTGGCCATCGTCAAGCACATCCTGGGCGCGCACGACAGCAAGCTGACCGTCGCCAGCAGCCCTGGGGAGGGCTCCCGGTTTGGTTTCACGCTGCCGGCGGCTTCTTCCGGGCACGGGAGCGCGGAAGGGGAAGAAAGGAGGGCGAAAGGCGAAGGCACGTCCGCGAGCGGGCGGCGCGAGCCCCGGAAGCAGGCGGAAACAGCCGCGCCGTGAGGCGTAGGGGGTACCCTCCGTCCCCGCTCGTCGCTCCCCACGCTCATGACTGCACTCGAAGACGAATCGCTCCCGCCGGGCCCGTACCCGCTGTTCGAGACATGGCGCCGGGCCGCCGAGGCGCGCGACGGCATCCGGTACGCCGGGGCGATGACGCTCTCCACCATCGCCGCCGACGGTTTCCCCGAGGGGCGCACCGTGCTGCTGCACGCGGCAGAGGCGGAGCGTGGCTTCGCCTTCATTACGGACGTGCGCTCGCGGACGGGCCGGGCACTTGCGCAGGCCCCGCGCGCCGCGCTCACCTTCTACTGGGGGCCGCTGGAACGACAGGTGCGCGTGCAGGGGCGCGTGACCCGCGCCCCCAGCCGCGAGGCGGACCGCTTCTTTGCCAAACGCCCGCGCCGCAGCCGAATCACCGCGTGGGCTTCCCCGCAGAGCCGCCCGCTGGGCGACGCGGCGGCGCTGGAGGAGCGCATGGCTACCCTCGACGAGCGGTTTTCGGAGCGCGAGACGATCCCGCGCCCGCCGTACTGGAGAGCCTACCGCGTGCGGCCGAGGCGCGTGGCGTTCTGGGAGGCGAAGGCGCGACGCCTGCATGCACGCGTGGAGTACGAACGCAGCGAGTCGGCGACGGGCGACTGGCGCCTTCGTCGGCTGGCGCCGTGAGGAGCGAGGAGACCGCGCGCCCGTTTACCCAAAAAGCCGCCCGAGCAGGTTCACCACGAGCGTCAGCACGAGGCTCACCAAGAGCATCGTCGTGAGCGGAACGTAGACGCGCGTGTTGCCGCTTTCCCAGGAGAAGTCGCCCGGCAGACGGCCCAGCGGCAGCCCGGCGCGCGAGGCGAGCCACACCCCGACGCCGAGGACCACCAGCCCCAGCCCGGCGAAAATCAGCGTGCGCGCGAGGGTACTCATGGGCCTGTCGGATGGGCCTGTCGGATGGGCTGGTGAGCTTACGCCGTCACTCCTTCGGAGGAAGAAGAGGCGCTCGCCTGTCCGTTGCTGCTGGGGGCGGCGCCCGACGACGAGGGGTCGACGTCCACCGGGGTGAGCCAGCCGTGCGGGTCACGGCCCTTCTCTACGACGTCGAAGAAGGCGTCCTGAAGTTCCTCGGCGACAGGGCCGCGCGTGCCCTCCCCGATTTCGTAATGGTCCACCGAGCGGATCGGCGTGATCTCCGCCGCCGTGCCGGTAAAAAAGAGCTCGTCGGCGATGTAGAGCATCTCGCGCGGGAGGGACTGCTCCTTGATTTCGTAGCCGCGCTCCTCGGCCAGCGTGATGACCGCATCGCGCGTGATGCCGTTGAGGATCGAGGCGTCGGTCGGGGCGGTGTAGATCGTGCCGTCTTTGACGAGAAAGAGGTTCTCGCCGCTGCCCTCAGAGAGCTTGCCGTCCACCGACAGCATGATGCCCTCGGTCACGCCGTTTTTGTGGGCGTCCATCTTCACCAGCGAGGCATTCAGGTAATTGCCGGCGGCTTTGGCGGTGGTCGGGTGCGTATTGGGCGCAGGGCGCTGCCACGAGGCGACTTCCACGTCCACGCCCTCCGTGATAGCCTCTTCGCCCAGGTACGCGCCCCATTCCCAGACGGCGATAAAGGTGTTGACCTCGTTTTCGAGCGGGTCTACACCCATCGGCCCCATGCCGCGAAAGATCACCGGGCGCAGATAGCAGGACGCCAGTCCGCTGTTTTCGATGGTGCGCAGTGAGGCGTCGCGTAGCGCCTGGAGGTCGTAGCCGCTGTCCATGCGGTGGATCTTGGCGGAGTCGATGAGGCGCTGCAGGTGCTCGTCGAGGCGAAAGACTGCCGATCCCTGCTCGGTCTGGTAGCAGCGGATGCCCTCGAAGACCGAGGAGCCGTAGTGCACGACGTGGGAGAGGACGTGGATCTTGGCGTCCTCGTAGGAGATGAGGTCTCCGTTGTACCAGATCTCAGGCTGCATGGGGCGGCGGCGCAGGGGCAAGAGGAGAAAACAGACCGATTGGCGAAACGCCGCCTCCCATGAAATGTTCGTTTCAGCGACTATGGCGAGGCCGAGGAGGGGCGCGTCTCTGAGGGAGACGCGGACGCGACATCGGGGGGCGTGCGCCGCTCGCGCGTGTAGGTGCGCCGCTCGCGCGTGACGGCCATTCGAAAGATCGTCCACAAGATCTTGGCGGAGGCGCGGGCGGTGCCGGCGACGGTGCCAGTGATTTTGCTGGCGCCCGTGCGCCGGCGGTAGCTGGCGGGCACCTCGACGATGCGCAGGCCCGCCTCGGCGGCCTTGATCTGCATTTCGACAGTCCACCCGAAGGTCTTGTCGGCCATGCCGAGGGCTTGGAGGGCGCCGAGGCGGATGGCGCGAAACGGCCCGAGATCGGTGTAGCGCGCGTGCCAGAGGCGGCGCATCAGGAAACACGCCAGCCGGTTGCCGATGCGTGCCTGCGGCAGCATCGCGCCCGGCTCGACGCGCCCCAGCCGCTCCCCGCGGATGCGGGAGGCGAGCACGAAATCTGCTTCCCCGCGCCGGATTGGGGCGAGCAGCGAGGGCAACTCGCTGGGATGGTCGCTGTAATCGCCGTCGAGGAAGACGATGACGTCGGGGCGCTCGGCGAGCGGCTTGGCCTCGGCGTAGCGAATGCCGCGCAGGCAGGCGTGGCCGTAGCCGCGACGCTCCTCGCGCAGTACCGTCGCCCCGGCGGCGCGGGCGTTTCGTTCCGTCCCGTCCGTCGAGGCATTGTTGACGACGACGACCTCGTCGACCAGCGCCTCGGGCAGGTCGCCGATCACGCGCCCGATGGCGCGTGCCTCGTTAAAGGCGGGGATGATGACGAGCGTGTGCACGCGGTTTCGAGTTTCGGGCTCAGGGGTTTGCGTTCGGGCTGGAACCGCGCGTGGCGATGAGAAATTGCAGCAGAGGCACGTTTTTCTTGAGGTAACGCCCCCAGGCGACATGGCCCGATCTGGCAAGAGCCGCGCGCAACGGCGGCGCGAGAAGCGACAGACTGACGAGCCGTCGGGGCGACGCTGGCTGCGGTGGGGGCTGGCCTTGGTGGTGGTCGGGGTGATTGCCCTCGCCGCTGCCGACGCGCTGGGCGCCTTCAAGAGCACCTCCTACACCGCCGTCCCGCACGGCAGCCACGACCACTACGTGCCCGACCGCTGCGGTGAGGACGCCGCTCGCACCGGCGAATTTCCCATGCAGCCGCCCGACGAGGGCGAACGCATCACCTGCGAAGGAAATGTCATCGAGGAGTGACACTTCCGGTTTCGAAGGTCTCGCGTGCTCCACGAGAAAACCCGAACTCCCCAACCTCTGAACGCCAACCTCTGAACGGACGAGGTCAGCCGTAGCGGCGGCGCAGGTCGTCGAGGTCGTCATCGTCGCCCCCGGGGCCGCCGTCGCCGCTGAGGGAAGAGAGCACCGAGCCCATGATGTCGGAATAGGTGCTGGCGCTGTCGCCGATTTCTTTGCCCACCAGCGAGTTCTGGTGCAGGGCCTCGACGATTAGCTCCATCGTGGAGGCCGTCTCGGCGGGGCCGCCGGGGCGGGTGTGCTTTTCGGCCAGGCTCTTGAGGCCGTCCACCGCCTCGAGACGGCTGGAGTAGTCGGGGAAGGAGAGGTCTTGGCTGAGCTCAAGGTCGTTGCCGCTGGAAAACCAGTTCATGACTTCCTTGTACTCCGGGCGGCCTTCTTCCTTGTCGGCGGGGTCGGGGAAGTATTTTTTGAAGACTGCCCGCACGGCGCGGCCCACCAGCGTGTAGGCGACGTTTTCGGCGCCCTCTTCCTCGCCTTCGTAAACGAGTTCGACCTTGCCGGTGATGGCCGGGGCGGTGTGCATCAGATCCGAGATGCGAACGGTCGTTTCGTCTTCGCCGTTGAGGAGCGCGCGCCGCTCGGCGGCGGAGATCAGGTCCTCCATCGCCGCGCGGGTGACGCGGACCGAGACGCCGCTCTGCTGGTCTACGTACTCGCTCTCGCGTGCCTCGAAGGCGATCTGCTCGACGATCTCGCGGAAGTAGTGCGGGACGTGCACGTCGGGGCCGACGGCCTGGCCGTCTTCGCCGGCGGTGCGTTCTTGCCATGCCTCCTGCTTGGTGATCTGAATCCCGAGGTCGACCGACTTGGGGTAGTGCGTGAGGATCTGGCTGTCGATGCGGTCTTTGAGCGGCGTAATGAGGTTGCCGCGGCTGGTGTAGTCCTCGGGGTTGGCGCTGAAGGCCATCATCACGTCGAGCGGGAAGCGGATGTTGAACCCGCGAATCTGGATGTCCTGCTCCTCCATGATGTTGAGGAGCCCGACCTGGATGCGCGGCTGGAGGTCCGGCAGCTCGTTGATGGCGAAGATGCCTCGGTGCGTGCGCGGAATGATGCCGAAGTGGATGACCTCTTCGTCGGCGTAGGTGAGGCGCTCGTTGGCGGCCTTGATCGGGTCGATGTCGCCGATGAGGTCGGCGATGGTCGTGTCGGGCGTGGCGAGCTTTTCGCCGTAGCGGTCCGAGCGGTGCAGCCACGCGATGGGCATGTCGTCGCCGGCGTCCTCGGCGAGGCGCCGCCCGCGCTTGGAGACGGGGGCGAACGGGTCGTCGTTGGTTTCCGTCTCTGCGACGATGGGAACGTACTCGTCGAGGAGGTTCGGCAGCATCCGGAGGAGGCGGCTTTTGGCCTGCCCGCGCAGCCCCAGCAGGATGATGTCGTGGCGCCCCAGGATGGCGTTCTGAAGCTGCGGCAGGACGGTGCGGTCGAAGCCCAGGATGCCGGGAAAGATCGTTTCGCCGGAGCGCAGCTTCTCGATCAGGTTGGCGCGCAGTTCGTCCTTGACGGGGCGCGTGCGGTAGCCCGCCTCCTTGAGCGCGCCGAGGGTGTCGATGTGAGTGAGGTCGTCGGAGGGGGCGGGCTGGGAAAGGGCGTCGCCGGGCATACTGCGGAGTGGGGAAATACGGGAGCACGGACGGGAGAACACTGCCACGTAGGCGCGCGGCGGGTGGTTCCGCTCGGCGGCGGGGCGGCGACGCGTCTCGTCCGGCTACCCCGCCTCGCGCTCCAGCAAAAGCTCGCCTGCTTGTTCCCACGTCTCGTACGCCTCCGCCAGCTCGCGTTCGACGCGCTCGTAGGCGTCGCGCGTCTCGCGGGTGCGCTTGGCGTCGTCGTAGAGCGTTGGGTCGGCGAGCTGCTCTTGGAGGTCGGCTTCTTCGGCCTCCAGCTCCTCGATTTTCTCCTCGGCCTCCTCGACGGTCTGGCGCAGCGTGTACGTGTTCATCGAGGCGTACGGGGACGTGCCGTCTGTCGGGAGCGCGCCGTTTTCGTCCTCGCCGGCGGATTCGGGCGCGTCGTCGCTTTCGGCAGAGGAGGCCACCTCGCCGTTCTCAGGCGGCGCCGCGTCGCTGCTGGGGGCCGCGCCCTCGCCGCTGCCGGAACCGCCGGCGGCGGTGCCGTGCTCGCGGTGCCATTTGTACTCCTCGTAGCTGCCGGGAAAGGCCAGCACGCCCCCGCTCTCCACGCGCCAGATCTGATTCGCCACCTCGCCGATGAAGTGGCGGTCGTGGCTGACAACGACGAACGTGCCGGCGTACTGCTGCAAAGCGTCGATGAGGACCTCCTTCGAGGGCAGGTCGAGGTGGTTGGTCGGCTCGTCGAGCAGGAGCAGGTTGGCCGGCGAGGAAAGCGTGCGCGCCAGAGCGAGACGACTCTTTTCTCCCCCAGAGAGCATCGAGACTTTTTTGCGCACCGCGTCCTCGCCGGTGAAGAGGAAGGCCCCCAGCAGCGAGCGCAGCTCGGTGTCCCCACGGTCCGGCGGGGCAGCCTCGCGGAGGCTCTCCAGCAGCGTGTGCTGTGGCTTCAAGACCTCCGACTGGTGTTGCGCGAAGTGCGCGAGGTCCACCTTGTGGCCTTCCTCGCGCTCCCCGTCGAAGGCTTCGGTGCCGCGCAGGATGCGCATAAGGGTGGACTTGCCCGCCCCGTTGGGGCCGATCAGGGCGATCTTGTCGCCGCGCTCGACGGCCAGCGGGCCGGCGTCCAAAAACACGGGCGTCGGCGCGCGGCTTTCCTCGGTGGCCGGATACGTTTTCGAAAAATCGGAAATCGACATGACCACGTCGCCGGCACGGCGCGGTTCGGGGAGGCGCAGGCGCATCCCGCTCGGCGGCTCGGGCGGGGGCTTGACGCGATCCATCTTCTCCAGTTTCTTGATGCGGCTCTGCACCTGCGCGGCCTTCGAGGCGTTGTATCGAAACTTGTCGATGAACGCCTGGATCTCCTTAATTTTCTTCTGCTGATTCTCGTAGCGGGCCTGCTGGAGGGCGCGCCGCTCTTCGCGCGCGTTGAGGTAGTGGGTATAGTTGCCCTCGTAGGTGGTGAGGCCGCCGTGGGCGAGCTCGGCGATGGACGTGACCATGCGGTCCAGAAAGAAGCGGTCGTGGCTGACGATCACGACCGTGCCGTCGTAGTCCGCCAGCACGTCCTCGATCCAGTCGATGGCGTCGATGTCGAGGTGGTTGGTCGGCTCGTCGAGCAGGAGCACGTCGGGCTCCTGCAAAAGCAACCGCGCCAGGGTCGCGCGCATCCGCCAGCCGCCGGAGAAGGAGGACAGCGGCTCGTCCAGTTCGCCCGGCGCGAAGCCGAGCCCCGTTAGCATCGCCTCGGTGCGCGGGCGGATGCGATGCGCCTCGCGCGTGTCGAGCTTTCCCTGCACGCGTGAGAGCTTGTCGAGGGTGTCCCAGTAGTCGTCGGAAGTGGGGTCGTCGGCCTCGTCGAGGGTGCGGGTGAGGCGCTTTTCCTTCTCCTCCAGGGCGAGCACGTCTGAGAAGGCGTCGAGGGCCACCTCGCGCGGGGTGGTGCCGGCCTGTTGCTGGATATCCTGCTCGAGGTAGCCGGCGCGGGCGGGGCCGCGGTCCACACGCCCGGCATCGGGCGTGAGCTGGCCGGCCATGATACGCAGCAGCGTCGTCTTGCCCGCTCCGTTGGCCCCGACGAGGCCGACGCGCCCCTCCGGCGGGACCGTCCACGAAAGCTCGTCGAGGATCGGTTCGCCGGCGAAGGCGAGCGACACGTCGTGAAGCTGAATCATAAGCAGCGATGGCGGACCGAGGACGGCAACGTTTCAGCGGCTTTCCATTGGGGCAGCGCGAGCCGCTCTCTGAAATGGCGAAACCCCGCGGTTTGTCGTCAATGGCGTGAAGGGATCGGGTGAAAAACAAGCTAAGAAGGTCCGTGCTTGAAAGCGAGGGCGCGCGGCACCGGCGGAACCTGGCGCGGGGGCGTAGCTACGCCTATGAGCCCCGCCACCTTCGCCTCTCGTAGAGACGTTCGCTCGGCCATGTCGTGCCCTACTCGCCGCGTTGCCGCATTGGCTTCCGCGTTCGTGGTGGCCGTCGCCCCGGCTGCCGCGCAGCAGCAGGTGTTGCCCGCGCCTCCGCCGGCTCCCGCTGACGTGCCGGTCGACACTGCAGATCAGCAAAGCAACGCGCTGACGCTGGGCACGCTCTCGTTTCCCAACTCCGGCGCCGAGGCGGCGCAGCGGGCATTCAAGACGGGGGTGCTGGCGCTCCACAGCTTCTGGTACCCCGAGGCGCGCGACCGCTTCCAGCAGGCCCAGCGCCTCGACCCCGGCTTTGCGATGGCCTACTGGGGGGAGGCGATGACCCACGAGCACGGCCTCTGGGAGCAGCACGACGGCGAAGCGGGCCGCGCCGTCCTCGCCGCGCTCGACTCCGCGAAGGCCGTCGGCGCGGTGGACATGACCGAACGCGAGCAGGCGTATCTCGACGCGCTGCGCACGCTCTACGAGGGCGACGGCAATGACAGCATAGATGAGCGGCGCGCGGGCTACGCCGAGCAGATGACGCGCCTCGCCGAGCACTTTCCCGATGACGAGGAGGCCACCCTCTTCGCTGCGCTCGCCCGCATGGCTGCTCCCGGCTTTTCCCTGGACGACGCAGGCAAGGTGGTCAACGTGGCCGCGCCGCTGGAGGCCCTTTACAAAAACCGGACGCGCCACCCGGGCGTGCTGCACTACCTGATTCACGCCTACGACTCGAAGACCTTCGCCCCGATGGGCCTGCGCATGGCGCGCACCTACGCGGAGGTGGCGCCCGCTTCATCGCACGCGCTTCACATGCCGAGCCACATCTTTCGCCGCCTGGAGCAGTGGGAAGACATGGCCGCCTCGAACGTGGACGCCTACCGGGCCAGCGTCCAGTGGCAGAAGCGCACCGACCGCCCCCTGCGGATGCGCGACTTCCACGCCTACCGCTGGCTCTTCGACGCCTACATGGCGCAGGATCAGTACGAGAAGACCCAGCAGCTTATCGACCGGCTGAAGGGCTTCGTCGAAAAAGCCGAGCGCCGAGGCGAAGACCCCGGCTACATGCCCGATCTGCTCGAACGCCTGCGTGAGCATCAGAAGGAGCGTACGATGACTGAATGAGAGTCCCCAGCCGTCAGCTATCGGCCGTCAGCCCTGTGCGCCCGCGCCTCCCGCTCTCTCTGGGCGTTCATCGGGGCAGCCTTTCGACCTGGTGAGCGCCGTGCGGGCCGTGGACGGCGTGACGGGACCACTCAAGACGTGGTCGGAGTCGGCAGCGGGCGTGCTGGTCATTGCCGCCTTGGCTGGTCATTGTCGTCCTGATCGGAGCCGGCTGCTGGACGTGGCGGCGCGATGCGAGGGGGCGCCTCCGATGGCCGCCATCGCCGCGCTGCACCTGCCCGCCAACCTCGCGGCCAACGAGCTGCCGCGCGGTCACGCCGCCCGGCCGTTCGGTTCCATCAGGAGGTCCAGGAGGTGGGTAAGCTCTTTTTTAAGCCTGCCGCGCTCGACGATGCGGTCCACGAAGCCGTGCTCTTTCAAAAATTCCGCCCGCTGAAAGCCCTCCGGCAGGTCCGAGCCGATGGTCTCGCGAATCACGCGCGGTCCCGCGAAGCCGATCAGCGCTTTCGGCTCGGCGAGGTTCACGTCCCCGAGCATGGCGAAGGAGGCTGTCACGCCGCCGGTCGTTGGGTGCGTCATCAGGGAGATGTACGGCAGCCCCTTTTCGTCGAGGCGGGCAAGGTGAGCGCTGGTCTTGGCCATCTGCATGAGGCTGAGGGCGCCTTCCATCATGCGCGCCCCGCCGCTCTGCGAGACGATCAAAAGCGGCGTCTCCTCTTCGCAGGCCCGCTTGATGGAGCGCGACACTACCTCCCCGACCACCGACCCCATCGAGCCGCCGATGAATGAAAAGTCCAGCGCGGCGACCGCGAGGCGGTGCCGCCCCAGGTTGCCGGTCGCGGCACGGGCGGCCTCGTTCTGGCCAGTTTTCTCGCGGGCGGAGGCGAGGCGTTCGTCGTAAGGCTTGCGGTCCGAAAACGCCAGCGCGTCGACGGAGCGCAGGTCGTCGTCGTGCAGCTCGTACCCGCCTTCGCCGAAGAGCAGCTTGAAGTAGTCGGTACTGTTGAGGCGAAAGTGGTGGTCGCATTTCGGGCACACCAGCAGCTGCTCTTTGAGCTCGCGCCGATTGACGATCTCCTGGCACTCGGGGCACTTGACCCACTGGCCTTCGGGCACGCTGTTTTGCTCGCGGCGCGTGGTCTGGATGCCTGCGCGCTTTCGCTCGAACCAGCTCATGCTTGGGGGAGGAGAGAAAAAGGGAAAAGGGGCCAGCGGGCCCTGCTCTCATGCATCCGGCAACGCACATCCATCGAGGGCGGGCCGAAGAGCCGCCGTCTGCGAGTGGTCGTCCGCCGTCTTTTCACGACAGCCCTTCGAAGACGGACTGAGGACGGGGAGTGGTGTGGACAGACTTGAGGTAGCGTGGCTCGAACGTGGCGACGTCGACCGGGGCGATCCCAGCGGCCAGGCGGGCGGCCCCGAGGCGTGCAACGGCTCCGGCGGTCGGCCAGGCGTTTTCCACCAGTTGCGCGGCGCGGCGTTCCGTGCCGTCGCCTTCGAGCGCGTCTCCCACGCGTGCAACCCCGGATCCAACCAGCCAGAGCGACTCTGCGCCTTGCTCGGCCTGGAGATCACGGAAGCGCCGCGCGGCCTCGCCGCTGCCGAGCGCCTCGGGGCTGGCGGCGGACGCGAGCGCGCCGTCTTCGCAGCGAAAGGCGGCGGCGTAGACCTCGCCGCGCCGGGAGGCGAGCACCACCCCCAAAAGCGTGCCGGGCGGGGCGAAGGGGCGCGCGGCCTCCGCCAACGCGGCGAGGGTGGGTACGGGCACCAGCGCGGCCCCGGTGGTGCGGCAGAGCCCCTTCGCCGTACTCGCGCCGATGCGCAGGCCCGTGTAGGATCCCGGACCCACCGTCAGCGCCACAGCGTCGAGTGCGCTACGGTCGGCCTCGGCATGGGTCATTGCGTCGCGCACGAGGGCAACGAGGCGCGCGCCGTGGCGGCGCGGGCGGTGAAGCCGCAGTTCTGACTGGAGCGTTTCGTCCTGCCACACGGCCGCGCCGAAGGAAGCGGTGGCCGTCGTTATCCCCAGGAGCAAAGGCGAGGCGGGCACGGGTGAGAAGACCGGGAAGGAGGAGGCGAGGCGTTGAGCCCTGAAGGCGAGGCGTTGGACCTTGATTGACCGTCGCTGTTTCGGGATCCCTCTGACGAAGTACCCCCGCAGCGTTGCTCAACGGCCACGGGCAGAATTTTTGCCCCCAGAGTTGGTGCTTTCCCGCCCGTGGCCGCAGCGTTTCAGAAATCCTCGTTTCTGGCACGAAAAGAAGCTACCAAGAGCTTTCTCTTTACGACAAGAGCTTTCTCTCTGCGAGGAGACTACTTCATCACGAGTCCGCCGTCGACAATCAGGTTCTGCCCCGTCACCGCCCGGCTCCACGGCGAGGCGAAAAAGAGCACCGCATCGGCGACCTCCTCCGGTGTGGTCGCCTTGCGTAGCGGCGTGGTGGACTCGATGGCGCCGAACACCTCTTCGGAGGTGGCCGCGCTCGCATCGGTGGTCTTGAGCAGGCCGCCCGACACCATATTGACGGTGACGCCGTCGGGGCCGAGTTCGGCGGCCATGTTGCGCACCCAGCCGAGCTGCGCGGCCTTGGCGGTGGTGTAGTCGTGGTAGGGCACGACCGGGTTTTGCACGAGGTTAGACCCGATGGCAACGACGCGCCCGAAGGCCTGCTCGCGCATCCCCGGCAGGCAGGCTTGAAGCACGTTCAGCGACCCGCGCACGCTCCCGCGCAACTGCTCGTCGTAGCGGGCCCATGCGATCTCGCCCGCCTCCGCGCGGCCCTCCGGATCGAAGCGGTAGCCTCCTACGAGCGCGTTGCTGACGGCCGTGCTGACTGGGTCGCCAAAGTACTCGGACGTCTCGTCGGCCATTGCACGCACCTGCTCGGGGTCGCGCACGTCCGCCCCGAGCGCGAGCGCCGAATCCGGCCCGATCTCCTCGGCGAGGGCGCGGGCTTTTTCTTCGCTCCGGTAGTAGTTGAGGGCGACGCGCGCGCCTTCGTCGGCGAAGCGGCGGGCGATGGCCGCGCCGAGGCCGCGGCTCGCGCCGGTGATGAGGACGACTTGCTCGCTGAGTTGCATAGGGGTTCTCTTGGCGTTGCTGGGGGAGTCGGTGCGTCCACCAAGAGCGCCCCCGCAGAGGCCTTCAGACCTCTTAAGACAGGCATCTCTTCCTGAAGAGGAAGGCAACTGTTTCCCTTCGCCGGCATGATCCGGAGCAGGTTCGTAGGGTCTGATCTCAGCGCCCACCTGCATCGCATCGCGTCGGTGACACGGCTCGCGGTGGAGGTGGGGCACCCCTGGCTTCGTTTTCAATTCCAATAAATGGGACAGCCGATGCACTTACAACCGTTCGCGCAAACCAGCGCGGATGGTCTTTCAGAACGTCGTTTTTGAGTCGTAATACCAAAGATCATTGTGCCAATCAGGGGTTGAGCGCGAGCAGAACCGATTCGTCTACGACCTCTCGCGCGTGAACGAGGCGCGCTCTCCGCTTTACCACCGCCTCGAT
>PXTS01000074.1:16914-17466 GCA_003022485.1 Bacteroidetes bacterium QS_8_68_28 | reverse complement strand
TGGAAAGACCGCTTCACCCCCGCACGTGCTCGACGATCTGGGCGAAGGCGTCGGGATCGTGCACGGCCAGATCGGCGAGCGCCTTGCGGTTGAGGTCCAACTCGCTCTTGCGGTAGGCGCCCATGAAGCGCGAGTAGCTCATGCCGTGCTGGCGGGCCGCCGCGTTGATGCGGGTGATCCAGAGACGCTTGAACCGGCGCTTCTTCTGGCGGCGGTCACGGTAGGCGTACTGCCAGCCTTTTTCGACGGCGTCTTTGGCTGTGCGAAAGAGCTTCGAGCGCGCCCCCCAGTAGCCTTTGGCGTGGTTGAGAATCTTTTTGCGCCGCTTGCGGGTGGCGACGGCATTTTTAGCGCGGGGCATCGGTTCGGTTTGAAGTTTGGGATTCGGAGTTTGGAGTTCCTTTTTGGGCAGGGGCGTCCCAAATTGGACGCAGCAAGGCACTACGCGCATCTGGCAACGCGCCGGTCGCCGGCGCACCGAAGTCCGCCGTCTGCGGTCCGCCGTCAGAAGGCCCGTCATCCCAGCATGCGCTTCACGCGGTCGCGGTCGGT
>PXTS01000074.1:0-16860 GCA_003022485.1 Bacteroidetes bacterium QS_8_68_28 | reverse complement strand
TGTGGCGGCGCTTGGTCTGCCGGCGCTTCACTTTGCCGTTCGAGGTCTTCTTAAAGCGCTTGCGGGCGCCGCTGTGGGATTTCATCTTCGGCATGGTCGCGTTGCGGTTTTGGGGTTGGAGTTCGGGAGCCGTCGTTGCGGAGGGAGCGGGTGTAGGCGCGAAAGCCTTGAACGAAGGCGGCTGCCGGGACGCGGGGCACGAAAATGACCGTAAATCAGTTCCACGCCGTCGGAAGCAATCGCGACGTTGACGAGCATTTTCGCCGCCAGCGGCTTGCCTTCCGGTTGCTCTTGGAGTTTGCCGTAAGGGGCTTTCGTCGCGGCGATGCGTTCGGGGGGAACGGCGTGGCAAAATGAGCCGCCGGACCGGGACGTTCCGCGTGCGGTGAGGGACGAGCGTCGCGGGCGCGCCGATTCGCCGAATCTTGCCGCCACGTTGCCCACTCTCAAACTTCCATACCCCCCGCACTCTCGAACACCCGCACTCACTTGTTCTTGTGCGGGGAGAGAATGGTCGTCATGCGGCGGCCCTCCATCTCGGGCGGCTGGTCGATCTTGGCGATGTCCTGCAGATCTTCGATGAGGCGGCGCAGCAGGTCCATGCCCTGGTCTTTGTAGATGATGTCGCGCCCCTTGAATTGCACGTAGGCTTTCACCTTGTCGCCATCTTCGAGGAAGTCGCGCGCGTGATCGAGCTTGAAGTTGAAGTCGTGGTCGGCGGTGCGCGGGCGGAAGCGCAGCTCCTTGAGCTGCATAGACTGCGACTTTTTGCGCCGCTCTTTTTCCTTCTTCTGCTGCTCGTAGCGGTACTTGCCGTAGTCGAGCACCTTGCAGACGGGCGGGTCGGCGTCCGGGGCGATCTCGACGAGGTCCAAGTCGTACTCGGCGGCGAGGTCGTAGGCTTCGTCGAGGGAGTGCACGCCGTGCTCGCCGTCGGGCTCAACGACGCGCACCTCCTCGGCGCGAATGTCTTCGTTGACGCGGGCTTTGTCGGCTTTGGCGATGGGGCTTCAGCAGGGCTGTTCGGGAAAAGACGTTCGGCACGCCCCTTAGACACGCGCGAGGACGGGGACAGGTTTCGCGGGACGGGAGCAGGCTGGGAAGTTGAACGTTCGTCGGAGGGAGAGGCGCTTTCGATCTTCAACCTGCGACGTTCCTGCTATCCGCTCATCTGCTCCTCGACTTCGTCGGCCACGCGTTCGGCGAAGTCCGCCAGCGGCACGGTGTCCTGCTGGCCCTCGCCGTGGCGGCGCACCGCGACGGTGCCGGCTTCCTGCTCGCGCTCACCCACGACCAGCATGAGCGGCACCTTCTGCGTCTCGGCCTCGCGGATCTTGTAGCCGACCGTCGCGTCGCTGTCGTCGACCTTCGCGCGGAGGTCGTGGTCGCGGAGCGCGGCCTGCACGTCGCGCGCGTAGCCGTGGAAGTCGCCCCCGACGGGCAACACGCGCACCTGCTCCGGCGCCAGCCAGAGGGGGAAGTCGCCCCCGCAGTGCTCGATGAGGACGCCGATGAAGCGCTCCAGCGAGCCGAAGGGCGCGCGGTGAATCATCACCGGGCGGTGGCGATCGTCCCCCGAGCCGACGTATTCGAGCTCGAAGCGCTCCGGCAGGTTGTAGTCCAGCTGCACGGTACCCAGCTGCCACTCGCGGCCCAGCGCGTCCTGCACCATAAAGTCGAGTTTGGGCCCGTAGAAGGCCGCCTCGCCGACTTCTTCCTGCGCCACCAGGCCCATCTCAGCAGCGGCCTCGCGGATGGCGTCCTCGGCGGCGTTCCACTTCTCGGCGCCGCCGACGTACTTCTCCGCGTTGGCGGGGTCGCGCAGGGAAAGCTGCGCCTGAAAGGCGTCGAAGTCGAGCGCGTCGAGCACCTTCAAGGTCAGGTCGATCACGTCCTTGAACTCCGCCTTGACTTGCGCGGGCGTGCAGAAGACGTGCGCATCGTCCTGCGTGAAGCCGCGCACGCGTGTGAGGCCGCCCAGCTCGCCGCTCTGCTCGTGGCGGTAGACGGTGCCGAACTCCGCCAGCCGCACGGGCAGATCCCGGTAGGAGTGCAGCTTGTTTTTGTAGATCATCACGTGGTGCGGGCAGTTCATCGGCTTGAGCAGGTACCCTTGCTCGTCGTCTTCGCCCGCGTCGCTGCCGCCTGCGTTGCCAGCGTCTTCATCGGACGCGTGGCCGTCGGCCTCGGGGGGGGTGTTGGCCGCGTCGGCGGCGGTGCGCCCAGTTCGGTTTTTCTCCAAAATGGGCGGAAACTGACTGTTCTGGTAGTAGGGGTAGTGCCCGCTGGTGCGGTACAGATCCAGCCGCCCGATGTGGGGCGTGACGACCGGTTCGTAGCCGCGCTCGATCTGCTCTTGCTGAAGAAAGTCTTCCAGCGTTTCGCGCAGGATCGTGCCCTTCGGGAGCCACATCGGGAGCCCCGCACCCACCGTTTCGCTGAAAGTGAACAGCTCCAGCTCACGCCCGATCTTGCGATGGTCGCGCTTGCGGGCCTCTTCGAGCATTTCCAGGTGCTCGTCGAGCAGCTTCTTTTTGGGGAAGCTGACGCCGTAGATGCGCGTGAGCTGCGCGCGGTCCTCGTCGCCGCGCCAGTAGGCCCCGGCGGTGGAGAGGAGCTTCGGGTACGTGATGGGGCCGGTGCTGGGGAGGTGCGGCCCGCGACAGAGGTCCGTGAAGCCCCCTTGGCGGTAGAAAGTGATCGCTCCGTCGTCGAGCTCCTCGATCAGTTCCTGCTTGTACGGGTCGCCCTTTTCGCGGAAATACTTCATCGCCTCGTCTTTCGAGACGGGCCGGCGCTCGTAGGGGACATCGCGCGCGGCCAGTTCCTGCATCTTGTCTTCGATCTCCGCAAGGTCGTCGTCATCGGAAGGGGCGTCGCGGCTCGACTCGGAGAAGTCCACATCGTAGTAAAAACCGTCCTCGATGGGCGGTCCCACGCCGAACCTGACGTCGCCGTACAGATCCTCCAACGCTTCGGCCATCAGGTGCGCCGAGGAGTGCCAGAAGACCATCTTGCCCTCGGCATCCTCCCACGTCAGCACGGCAAAGTCGGCGTCTTTTTCGATGGGACGCTGGAGGTCGCGCACCTCACCGTCGACTTTCACCGCGAGGGCGTCGCGCGCCAGACCGGCCCCGATGTCGCGCGTGGCGTCCAGTCCGGTCGTGCCCTTCGGGTGCGTACGCTCCGAGCCGTCGGGGAGCGTGAGGGTGACGGTCTGCGGGTCGGTGGCGGTGTCGGGCATTTCTGTGAGCGGGAAGCGCGGGGGCGCAGGAACGTTTGGGCGACAGGTCAGGGCAGCACGTCGGCGAGGGAAACGACGTGGTCGGTGGGGGGAAGCGCGAGGCGATCTTCGGGCGCGTAGACGGTGCGCTCAGTGTAGGCGTCCTCGGCAGGACGGGCGTAGGCTTCGAGCCGGCGCTCGGGCAGGTTGAAGATCCAGACCTGCGGAATGCCGGACCCGGCGTACAGCGGAAGTTTTGTCTGGCGGTCGTACGGGTAGGTCGCGTCGGCCACTTCAACGACGAGGAGCGCGTCCCCGGCGCCGGGGACGCGCGGTTCGGCGGCGGCGTGGAGGAGCGCCACGTCGGGCTCGGGTTCCTGATGCGGCCCCAGTTGCACGGGGTTCTGCACGCTCACCTCGATGTCGCTGCCGGTGTGCTCAGCGAAGAGACGAGTGAGCGCGTTTACGCAGAACAGGTGCGAGGCGCCGATGGGAGACATAGGCACGACCCGGCCGTCGATGAGCTCCACGCGGTCCTCGGGGCCGAGGATGCCCGCGTCGGCCATGCGGCGGTAGTCGTCGGTGGTGAGCAGGAATTCACCGGCGGTGATCGTGGGCATGGCGGAGCCGCGTTCGAGACGAGCGCAGAAGGTGCGCTGCTGCTCTATCGCAACGCCCGGCGCGGACGGGCAGTTTCGCAGCGGTGGCCCAACCCTTGCAGCGTTCCATGCCAGGGCGCGCGGGCCGTACGCCTGCGCGCCCCGGCCCGTCACGCATCTCGTTTGCGGTACTCGCTGGGTCCCTTTGGCCCCCATGCCTTCGACGTCGGTCCGGACCTGGATCTGTGCTACATCGTGGCCCAGGGGCGCATAACAGGCGCGCACGTCCGGGGTCCGCGCTGCGGTGCTCGACTGCTGGGGCACGACGAACGCAGACGCGCCGCCTGCGACGGATGCGCTCCGCGCCATGCGTCTTTCACGCCTCCGCCATCAGTTCGGAGCGGACGCGCTCGTAGTAGTCTTCGTAGCGCGGCACCACCTTGTCGATGTCGAAGACCTCAACGGCGCGACGACGCGCGGCGGCGGCCATCTCGGACTGGTGCTCCTCGCTGCCGAGGAGACGCGCGGCGCGCTCGGCGAAGGCATCGACGTCGCCGAGGGGGCAGAGGTAGCCGGTCTCCCCGTCCACGACCAGCTCGGGCAGGCCGCCGATATTGGAGGCCACCACCGGGACGCCGCAGGCCATCGCCTCCAGCGCGGCCAGGCCGAAGGTCTCCGACCCGCTGGGCATCACAAACACGTCGGCGATAGCGAGGATCTCTTCGACGGGTTCCTGTTTGCCCAGGAAGCGTACGTCGTCGTAGACGCCTCGCTCGCGGGCGAGGCGCTCGGTGGGCACGCGGTCGGGGCCGTCGCCCACCAGCAGCAGTTTGAGGTCGAAGCCTTCGGCGCGCAGCTTCGAGAAGACGTCGACCACCTCGGGAGCGCGCTTCGCCTCGCGGAAATTGGAAACGTGCACCAGCACTTTTTCCCCGTCCGGGCAGAGGGCCTGCTTGAAGTGGTCTTTCTGGGAACGCCGGAAGCGGTCGGTGTCGATGAAGTTGGGGATCATCTCCATGTCGCACCCGATGTCGAAGTGCTCCTGCGTCTCCTGCCGCAGGTACTCGCTAACGGCCGTCACCCCGTCGCTCTGGTTGATCGAGTAGTTGACGACGGGGCGAAAGCTGGGATCCTGCCCCACGAGCGTGATGTCGGTGCCGTGCAGCGTGGTGACGATGGGCACGCGCTCCCCTTGCGTTTTCAGGATCTGCCGTGCCAGCAGCGCGCTCGTGGCGTGGGGGAGGGCGTAGTGCATGTGCAGCAGGTCGAGGGCTTCGTGTTGCACCACGTCGACCATCTTCGACGTCAGCGCCAGCGAGTAGGGAGGGTACTCGAAGAGCGGGTACGTGTTGACCGTGACCTCGTGGAAGGAAATGTTCTCGGCCACGTGCCCGAGGCGGAAAGGCATCGAGTAGGAGATGAAGTGCACGCGGTGGCCGCGCTTGGCGAGGGCCTTGCCCAGTTCGGTGGCGACCACGCCGCTGCCGCCGTAAACCGGGTAGCAGGTAATGCCGATGTTCATGGAAGGGAAACGCCGGCCGCGCCGGCACGTCATTCGATAAACAACACGCGACGAGAAACTCGCCACCGCCCCGCAGGTTGCACCGGTCAGCTTCGCCGGTTGGAAGTTGAACGTTAAATCTTTTTTGGTTCGCCGGCATCAGAAACACGTCTCCCTCGCCTGCTCTCATTTTCGCGCTCACGGTCCGTTTTTCCCCCGACCATGAACACTCCGCTTTCTCGCACGCTCACCGTCGCCACCTTTCTGCTGGTCGCCTTCATTGCCGCGCCCGATGCGCGCGCTCAGTTCGGCGTCGCCGGCGGCGCCAACTTCGACGACTTTGAGGACGTCAAAGAAAGCGACGAGAACAACATCACCGAAAATGCCACCGGCTACCACGTCGGCCTGTTCTACGAGTTCGGCGCGGGGCCGTTGCGTGTGCGCCCGGGCGTGTTCTACATGGACGCCGGCTCGTTCGACTTCACGACGAACCCCGACGACGCCGCTGAAGAGGCGAGAAGCTTCGACCTGAACCTCGTGGAGGTGCCCATCGACCTGCGCCTCCACCTGCTACCGCTCCCCCTCGTAAAGCCCTACGTGACGGCTGGGCCGGTCCTTCGCATTCCCACCGACGACGGGGGCGATGACTTGACCGGCAGCACCAAAGATTTGACCCTCGCGGCCAACGTGGGCGGCGGTGTGGAGGTAGGCCTGCCCGGCTCGTCGCTGCGCTTTTACCCGGAGCTGCGCTACTCCTTCGGCGTCAACGACATCGCCAGCGACTACGGCTTTCAGGGAGAAGACGACAGCTCGCGCCTGAACAACTTCATGCTGCGTCTCGGCATCTCGTTTTAGTCCCGCCTTTCCTGCGGCTCGGTTGGGGCGTCCACCGCGTCGCCGCCGCGGAGGGCGTTGCCCGCGGTGGGGGCGGCGCCTTGGCGCTGGTGCAGCGACGGGCGCGCCTGCTCCAGGAGCGCGGCGGTTTCCTGCACGCCCTGCTCCATCGTGAAGGCCCCTTCTGTGAAGTCCATCTCGAACTCGTCGTGCATCATCACCGCGTGGCGCGCGTCGGGGTCGAGGTGGAAGGTAGCCTCATAAGGTAGCCTCATTGGGCCCGCTTCCATCCTCGGCGTAGAGCGGCTTGCGGGCTCTGTACCTTTCGAAGCGGCGCGAGTCGGGCACGGTGGCCACGCACCCCTGCTCGTTCGCAGGTCCGCCTCGTTCGCAGGTCCGCCCGCTTTGTCGGGGTCCAGGAGCGGAAGGGGCGGCTGGCACGGCGATAAGCAGAGATACGAAACCGACGCCGGGCATTTTTTCGAGGGAGGAAGGGAAGCGAACTATTCGCGGGTATTCGCGGCGGGCGGTGCGGTTGTTTCACCGGGGGCGAAAGTGGCCACGATGGGAAAGTGGTCCGGCCCACGGGCGGGATCGTAGCCGTGGACGTAGCGCACGGCCTTCAAGTGCGGCATGAGCGCAGGACCGACGAGAATGTGGTCCAGCGCGCTCAGCTCGGAGGGGCCGTCCACCGCGTCGTCCGCGTCGCGGTCGTAGAAGGCGGTGTAGCGGTCGTTCTGCGACACGCGCGGCATCACGCTGTGCAGGTCGTCGCCCGGTCCGGGGCCGGCGCGCTTGACGGTCTGAAGCACGTCGGTGATGGGTTGGTGGGCGGCCACGTCCGGCGTGGTGGCATCGAAGTCGTTGAAGTCGCCGAGCACGACGGGCACACGCCCGGCCTGCTGCTCGCGCGCCACGAGGCGACGGATGACCGCTGCCTGCGCCTCGCGTTTCGCCTCGCGCGAGGCATCATCCGGCCGGGCCAGGAAGTGCACACCGATCAGCGTAAGGGGCGTGCCCTGCCAGCGCAGGCGCGCGTAGAGGTTTTTGCTCACGCCGTAATCCTCGCCGGAGTCGCCGACGCGGGCGCGCTCGTCGGTGCGACCCGTTTGGGTGACGGGCACGCGTGCCAAGAGGCCCACATCCTGCCCGGTGAAATGGTCGGCGCCTTGCACGAAGTGCGCCCGGTAGCGCATGCCCGCCAGCGGCTCCGTGCGAGCGAGCCGGCGCAGCACGTTCGCGTTCTCGACCTCCTGGAGCATGATCGCGTCGGCCTCCAAGCGGGCGAGGAGGCGGGCCACGCGCCGCAGGTAGGCGCGCGCGGCCTGCGGGTCGCCGCTGCGCGCGAAGTCCACACGCCCGTCGCTGCCTTCGCCGTCGAAGAGAAACTCCGCGTTGAGCGTGGCCAGCCGGAGCGTTCCGTCGCTGGGGGCCGCGAGCGAGTCGGCAGCAGCGGAGGGCGTCTGCGCGGGTGGCTGCCGGCAGGCGCCCAGCAGCGCGGCGAGCGCGACCAGACACACCGCGACCCGCCGTGCTGGGGCAGGGCGGGTCGCGCATGCGTCAAAAATGTTCATGGCGGAGGCCGATGGGTCCGTCTTCGAGCGTTCAGCCTCGCGGCCTTTTCGAGAGACTTACCGCACGTCTTCGTAGAAGCGGAAGCGGTCCTCGGCAATTTTCTTTCCGCCTTCCGGTTTGACCTTCTCGCCGCGCGCCGACCAGCCGGGATGGCGTCCGCCGGTCATCGAACGCTCGCTGAAGAAGTGGCGCGTGTCCTTCGAGAAGGGGCGCTTGGCGGCGGGAGCGGTCTGCACTTGATGAGCGATGAGAAGCGCGCGCTGCCAGCCGTTCGCCTGCGAAGAGGCGTCGAGGCTCATGTAGTGAGAGCGCTTGCGGCTGCCGGGGTTGAAGGCGCTGAACTGATAGGGGTCGAGCACGGCCTCGCGGTACGAGTCGTTGCCGCGATAGCCGGTCTCCACGCGGTTGCGCACCACCCAGGCGACCAGTTCCTGCTCCTCGGGGCGCTTCGTCTCGGAGTAGATGCAGCGCGCGAGCCAGAGCGTCCCGTTGTCGATCTGTTTCTTCGAGAGCGCCTTCGTGGAGTTGAGGGCGTCACCGGCGCGAGCCGCGCGGGCTTCTTCTTCGGGGAGCGCAGCCGCCTCGGCGCTCTCCGTCTGCGCCGTCTCCGAGGACGCCAGCACAGATGCCGCACCGAGCGTCTGGCCGAGGAAGTTGCCGCCGGAAACCAGTGCGGCGGCACCGACGAGCAAAAAGAGCGCGGCGGCCGCGACGGCGGTGCGCACCTTCTCGCTCGCAAAAGACGTCCGAAGCGCGTCGGACAGCCGTTTGAAATTCACAGACGACCTTCGAGGCTGGGCAAAAGGGCAGCGGGGTGCGAGGAATTCCGCGGTTTCCGCCTCACCAAACCGCTCCGCGAGGATGGGGTTTCTGGTTTTCCGCCGAGCGTTACATTCGCATAAGTAGTTCGGTTTTAGCGGCTTGGCGCCTTAAACTTACGCAATTCACTTCGCTTTGGCTTTTGCTTCAGAAGGGATCCGAACGACAAGAGGGGAGCCAGCCGAGCCGGGGTTGCGGGAGTGGCCTGCTGGGCCAGGCATTTCTGCAAAATCCTGGCCGTCTGCTTCTACGACGGCAAAATGTCACGATTTTCACCGGGGGGCGACGAGACGGTTCCTGTTGTCCTTCGCAGGCGTGCGCCCGGGCGCGCCTCTGGCAGCAAGTGCGGTTCCGGGGGCGCGGGCCGAAACGATGCGGTGCGCGCGGCGTCTACTCGGCTGCACGCTCTGCTCGCCCCCGCGCCGCTTGATGCTGTTCCGCGCGCTCGCCGATGAAAACATCCCGTTCGCCTGCGAGGCGCTCGGCACGGTCGCGGCAGAGGTGCGCTGTGCCCCGAGGGGGGGCCTCACGCCCGCCGATGTAGCCGGAGCCGACGTGCTCTGGGTGCGTAGCGTCACACCCGTCGGCCCTGAGCTGCTGGAGGATGCGCGGCGCCTCCAGTTCGTCGGCTCGGCCACGGCGGGGACCGACCACGTGGACCGTGCCTTCCTGCGGCGGCGCGGCATCGCCTTCGCCCATGCGCCCGGCAGCAACGCCCCCTCGGTGGCCGATTACGTCGTCGCTGCGCTCCTGGCGGTGGCCGCGCGTCGGGAAGAAGCGCTGCGAGGGAAGACCGCGGCGGTCGTCGGATGCGGAGAAGTGGGGAGCCGCGTGGCGCGCCGCCTGGAGGCGCTGGGCCTGCGCGTCCTGCGGAACGACCCGCCGCGCGCCGAGGCCGCCGAGCGCGAAGGGCACGCGCACGATTTTCGTCCGCTCGATGACGTGCTGCCCGCCGCCGACATCGCCACGCTCCACACACCTCTCACGACCGGCGGTGCGCATCCGACGCGCCGCCTGCTCGGCGAAGATCGGCTCGCTGCGATGCCGGCGGGCGCGTGGCTGGTCAACACCGCCCGCGGCGGCGTCGTGGACGGGGCGGCGCTGAGGGCGGTCCGTGAAAGCGAACACCTCGGGGCTGCCGTGCTGGACGTGTGGCCCGGCGAGCCCGCCCCCGATCCCGCGCTGGTGGCCCGTGCCGACGTGGCTACGCCGCACATCGCCGGCTATGCCTTCGACGGCAAAGTGCGCGGCACCGCGATGCTCTACCGGGCGCTCTGTGAGCACCTCGGCACCGCGCCCCAGTGGCACGCCGAGGATGTGCTGGCGGCCCCCGGCGATGCCTTCCGCCTCTCGGGCGCGCCCGGAGCGTCGTTCGGCGAGACGACGGCGCTCGACGCCCTCGCGCGGCAGATGTACGACGTGCGCACCGACGACCGCCGCCTGCGCAGGGCGCTCGACGCGGCTTCTTCGACGGAAGAGCGGGCCGCCGCGTTCGCCCAGTTGCGCCGCGACTACCCGCGCCGGCGGGCCTTTGCGCGCTACTGCCTTGCTGGGGAGAGCGTGCCCCCAGCGCGGCGCGTGGCGGTGAAGGAAGGGTTGGGCGTGCGCTTATGTTGAGAGATCGAATCCTCAACTCCGCACTGCTCCACGCCGCGATGCCACGCGACAAAATTTCTGTCACGGAAATCTACGAGGCTTCCGATGTAACGCCGCCCGATTTTCCCAAGTACATGACTCAATCTCGTGCTGCTAAAAACAGCTGAGGGATTGCTCATTCAGCAAGCCGTTTTTGAGCATCTCGCTGAGGTGTTCGGCAGGTCGCATCGTTCGTCAACACCACTGGAGGAATCCCGAGGTATCGACGGCTACCTCGGAGAGACGCCTGTTTCTGTCAAGCCCGAGAGCTATCAAAGCAAGGCTTCGGTGAAGCACGAGCAGATCGACGCGGCAATGGTTTTTCTACAAGAGAACGAAGAAGTCTCTGCACGTCGCGCGCGATGAAGACGACTTTGCGCAGACTACGCCGGAGTAGGGCGGTTCAGCGCGTGCGAGCGTGACGGAGCTTGCAGAAGACGCTTTCGAACAGCGGGGCGGAAGGTCGCATCCACGTCGTAGCCGACGGCATTTCGCCCCGTCAGGGCAGCGGCCAGGGCGGTGGTGCCGGTGCCCAGAAAGGGGTCGAGCACGCGGTCGCCGTAGATCGAAAACATCAGCACCAGCCGGAGCGGGAGGGCCGGCGGGAAAGCGCCCATGGCTCGAAGTGAGAGCAATCCGCAATCCAACTATCCGCAATCCAAAATCGCTACGCGCGGTACCCGTAGGAGCGCAGCGCGGCGGGCGTTTCGCGCCAGTCCTCGCGCACCTTCACGTGGAGCTGGAGGTAGACGTCTTCCCCGTCCAGCAGCCGCTCGATGTCTTCCCGGGCCGCCGCGCCGACCTCTTTGACCGCCCGCCCGCCCGCGCCGATCAGGATGCCCTTCTGGGTGCTCTTGTTGACGACGATCTCCGCATCGATCAACGTCTTGCGGCTCTCCCGGCGCTCGAAGGCGGTGACGTTGACCTGCACAGAGTAGGGGATCTCCTCGCGGAACTGCTGGAAGACCTTCTCGCGCACGATCTCGGCAGCGAAGAAGCGCTCGGGATGCTCGCTGACCTGATCCTTCGGGTAGAAGGGCGGCCCCTCGGGCAGGTGCTGGGTGATCTGCTCCAGCAGCGCGTCCACACCCGTGCCCTTGAGGCCGGAGGTAGGGATGATCTCCGCGAAGGCGCGCAGGCCGAGGTACTCGTCCACGAGCGGGAGCGCCTGCTCCTGCGGAAGGCGGTCCATCTTGGTGAGCACCAGTAGCGCGCTTTTGTCCTCGGGCACGTGGCGCAGGCTCATCTCGTCGGGGTCCCCGCGCGTGGCGTCGGCCAGGAAGAGCAGCAGGTCCGCTTCGCTGACGGCGGAGCTCACGCTTTTCATCATGGACTGCTGGAGGGCGTAGCGCGGGTCGATGATGCCGGGCGTGTCGAGGAAAATGGCCTGGTGGTCTTCGCCGGAGTGAATGCCAAGAACGCGCTGGCGCGTGGTTTGCGGCTTCTTCGTGACGATGGAGAGCTTCTGCCCGACCAGCGCGTTCATCAGTGTGGACTTGCCCACGTTGGGCTTGCCGATAAGCGCGACGTAGCCGCTACGGTGGTCGGGGGGAAGGTCTTTCCGGAAAGCGCTCTGGGACATCGGCGGTTGCGTTGCTGGATTCTGGGAACGTGTGTGGGAGCGGAAGTGCGGACGTTTTTTTGTAGCACAGACATTCGCACTGAACAGACATTCGCACTGAACAGACATTCGCACTGATGGGAGTCCCAGTACCCCCACGCGCTCCCGTCCCCTCACCCCTTTACCAGCCGCACCATCTCGCGCACGGCCTGCTCGAGGCCGACCATCGCAGCGCGTGCCACCACGGCGAAACCGATGGACACCTCTTCCACGTGCGCGCCGGCGGCCTCGAAGAAGCGTTCGACATTGCGGTAGTCGAGGCCGTGGCCGGCGTGCACGCGCAGGCCGGCGGTTTCGGCGGTCGCGGCGGCTTCGGCCAGGCGGGCGAGAGGGTGCTGCTGGGCGGCGGGCGTCTCGGCTTCCGCGAAGTCGCCGGTGTGCAGCTCGATGGCGTCGGCGCCCGCCTCGGCGGCGGCTTCGACCTGGGCAGGCACGGGATCGACGAAGAAGGCGACCTCGCCTGTGCCGGCGTCGTGGAGCCGGTCGGCGGCGCGCGCCAGGCGCTCGGAAGCGGTGCGCACGTTCAGTCCGCCCTCGGTGGTCACTTCTTCGCGGCGTTCGGGGACGAGGGTCGCCAGATCGGGGCGCACGTCGCAGCAGATGGCGAGAACCTCTGCGTCGGTCGAGCATTCCAAATCAAACTTGCCGCGCACCGTCTGCGCAAGCAGGCGCACGTCGCGCTCGGTGACGTGGCGGCGGTCTTCGCGCAGGTGCACCACCACCCCGTCGGCACCAGCGGCCTCGGCGCGGAAGGCCGCCTCGACGGGGTCGGGCCGCTCGGCGCGGCGCGCGTTGCGCAACGTGGCCACGTGGTCGACGTTGATAAGCAAGTGGGCTGGCATAGTGGCAGGAGCGAGCGCCCCTCGGATTCACAAAAATTGGGCGAAGCGAAACGGGACCTCGGCGCAGACAGTTGCAACTTGTTCGAGAAGAAACTATGTTCTCTTCCGTGGTCTTCCTCGCCGCCGCCCGTGCGGCGGAGCTCCGCCCCAAGGCGCATTGACGCCCGCCCGTTCGTTCTCGCCCCGTCCCCCTTTCGCACTGTGAGCAGCGACCAGAAACGTGTCATCCTCCAGGTCGTCCTCGGCATCGTCATCGTGGTGCTGGCGTACGTGCTGTACGTCTCGATCACGGCGCCCTACGAGCAAATCCGCGCCGAGCAACGCATGACCGAGCGCGTGCGAGCGCGGATGCGCCTGGTGAGCGATGCGCTCATCTCCTACCGCGACCAGCAGGGCCGCTTCCCCAACACGCTCGACTCGCTTCGCACCTTCGTGGCGCAGAACCAGCAGCTGCGCAACAACTTGAGCAGCGAGGCGGAGACTCAGGACTTCGCGCCGGATTCGCTCCTGCAGTCCCCGCGTACCGGAGAGCCCTTCCAGTATGAGACCAGCCCCGACTCGGCGCGCGTGGACATCTACCGCCTGCGCGATCCCGACTCGCAGGACCAGATCGGCACGCTCGATCTCGATGTTACGCGCGTGAACGCGGCCAATTGGGAGTGACCGTGATTTCGGAATGTTAGATTGTGGATGTTGGATTGGTCGCTTCCGAAACGCCGTCCAAAGTCGAAAATCCCCAGTCCAAAATCACGCTGATGGAGGCAGGCGCGCAGGCCGGTATCGAGCTTTGCGGGACGACGCTACGCTACGCCGAGGCTGAGGCGTACGGGCCGAAGCATTCCGGCCGGCCGGGGAGACCCCGCGCGGAGAGCGGGCATCGCCTGTTGCGGCTGGGAAGTTGCGATTTCGACTTCGACGTGGCGCGCGTGCTCTGGGGGACGGGCGGCGCGGCTTCAAGCGAGTCCTTCGACCGCCAAGTCGCCACGCTGGGGGAAGCGCTCGCTGACGTGTACGAGCAAACCACGGCCGAGGAGTTGCGGGTGGTCGTGCACCCATCGCAGGCCCCGTCTTTTTTTGCGCCCGCGCCGGCCGGGGCGTCCAAGGCCGACCGTCGGGCGCGCTTCCGCCGGGAGGCGCGGCTGCTTACGCGCGCCGCTGGGATGCCTGCTCCCGAGACGGCGGCCTCCGAGGCCCCCTTCGCGGCAGACGCTCCCGACGACCTCCACGTTGACGCCCGTAAGCTCCGAGCCGGGAGCGAGGCGGATGGGCAGGACTCCTGGTTTCGCCTGCTGGCTCTGGACGAGGCGACCCACGCGCGTTTCCAGCAGGTCATGGAGCGGGTGCCGATGCCGTCGTTCCGGTGGGTCGCCAGTACTGAGGCGTCCGCGCAGGGAGCTGCGGTCTTGCAGCGCCGGCGCGAGGAGGGGGCCTCCACCGGGGACGCCGCCTCCACCGAGGACGCCGCCACGCTGGCGGTGGGGCGCTACCCGGGGCACCTGGAGCTGGCACTCGTGCGAGGCAAGGCGCTTCGCCATGCCCTGCATGCTCCCGGCGCCACGCCGGCCGACGGGGCCTACTTCGCTGCCGCGCTCCTGGACCGCCTCGGCATTGCGCCCTCGGCTGTGGAAGACGTGTTTGCCTACGGCCTCGACGTCGGCGCGCCGGAGGACGCTTTTGCCCCGCTGGGCCGTCTCACGGGCACTACGCCGCAGCTTCTGGACATTCGCCCCATCCTGGGCCTCGACCCCGACCGCCTCGCCGAAGACTTCGACGCCGGGCCGTACGTCCCCTGCGTCGCCGCAGCGCTGTGAGATGGTGTGCCGGGCCGAGGCGTTGTAGTGCTGGGGAAAGGGACGCACCAGCACCCGATAATACCACAACACCAGAACACCATGCGCATCATCGCCGGGCGGATGGGGGGGCGCACCATCGAGGCGCCCCAGGGTCACCTGACCCGCCCCACGACCGACCGCACGCGCGAGTCGCTTTTCAACCTCGTGCAGGCGCGGCTGCCGTTCGCCGACATCGAAGTGCTGGACCTCTTCGCCGGCACTGGCGCGCTGGGGCTGGAGGCGATGAGCCGGGGCGCGGCGTTTACTACCTTCGTTGAGAGAAAAGGGCGCGTCCTGAGCTTCGCCCGCCGCAATGCCGAGGAACTGGGGCTCGAGGAGCAGAGCCTCTTCGTGAAAGCCGATGCGGTGTCGTTTCTCAAAAACTACGGCGGCCCGAAGGTTGACCTCATCATGGCCGACCCGCCCTACACGCTCGAACAGATGCGCGACCTGCCTGCGCTGGCGCTCCCGTGGCTCAAGCCCGGCGGCCTCTTTACGCTGGAGCACGACTCGTATCACCACTTCGACGAGCACCCCCAGCTCGAAACGAGCCGCCCCTATGGCCGCACCATCGTGAGCGTGTTCAATCCGCCTACGACGGAGGAGGACGGATCGTAGCCGCCTGCGAAGGGGAGCAACGCACCGGCGGAGCGAGCGCTCCCCATCTACCATCCACAACCCACGAAACGCAGTGCCGCTCGCGCTCTACCCCGGCACGTTCGACCCGTTCACCTACGGCCACCTCGACGTGCTGAAGCGCACGCTGCGCCTCTTCGACCGCGTGGAAGTGACCGTGGCCGTCAACGCCGGCAAGGAGACGCTCTTCACGCCCGAAGAGCGCGTGGCCCTGGCGCGCGAGTGTGCCGAGAATCTGGGGCCGAGCGTGGAGGTGGAGGCGTTTCGCGGCCTCCTGGTCGACCGCGCGACCGAGCGCGGCGCGGCCGCCCTGGTGCGCGGGCTGCGCCAGGTCTCTGATTTCGACTACGAGTTCCGCATGGCCTTTGCCAACCGAAAGCTCGCCCCCGAGGTCGAGACGATTTTCCTGACGCCCTCCGAGGAGCACACGTTCGTCAGCTCGACGGTCGTGCGCGACGTGCACCGCTGGGGCGGGGACGTCTCGAAGTTCGTCCCGCCGCCGGTGGTCGAGGCGCTGCGGGAAAAGAGAAGATAGGGAACGGCCTGTTCGGAAGCGTGCGGGCGGCGTCGTATCTTGCCACTCGTACCTGCTCTTCGTTTTCGCCCGCCCCGCTGATATGCCCGCCCCCACCTCTGCCGGTGCGCCTGGCGCTCCGCCTCGACCGCCCGGGCGCGCCGACGGGGCGCGTCCTCGACCCGGCCGGGCGACGCACCGGGCGCACCGTCGCCCCCGACGAAAACGGGACCGTGCGCCTCAACGGGGCCGCGCACGAGACGATCTACTACGAGATCGCGTGCGCGTAAAATCGTAAGATATGAAATCGCGTGTGCGCCGAGACAGAACACTATGTGGCCGGCAGAACACATGTGGCCAGCAGAACGTTTGTGGTTGTCAAAGTCCGCCTCGCGCGAAGCTCCAGCAACGGGTTGACGCGCGTGACTCCCTCGAAACTTCAGTTCTCTCCAAGCTCCAGCTTCCGTCCCCAAGCCCATGGCCACCGACCTTTCGACCGAACACCAGCCCCTCAGCGACCTTTTCTCCTGGCCGGAGTCCCCGGAGGAATGGCAGCAGCACGCCCTCTCCGACGAGCAAGTCGACTTCTTCAAGGAAAACGGCTACGTCGCCGGCGTGCCGCTCCTCGACGACGAGCAGATCCAAACGCTCCGCGACGAGCTGGAGCGCTTCTTCGCCCCCGACCACGACGGGCGCGAGTTGTGGTACGAGTACCACGCCGACGAATCGAGCAGCGAGGAGAGCGTGCTGTTTCACTCCCTCGGGGCGTGGCGCATCTCGGAGGCGTTCCACGACGTGCTCTTCAACCCCGCCTTCCTGGTGCCGGCCAGCCAGCTTCTTGCGGCTGTGGCCGACGAAGTGGACTTCTCCTCCAACGGCGCGCTGCCGACGCACAACGGGAAGGCGCCGGTGCGCTTCTGGCACGACCAGCTTTTCTGCAAGCCTGCCGAGCACGGCGGCGTAGTGGCCTGGCACCAGGACTACTCCTACTGGACGCGCACCCGCCCGATGGCGCACCTGACGTGCTGGACGGGCCTCGACCGGGCCACCCCCGAAAACGGCTGCATGCGGTACGTGCCCGGCAGCCACCGCTGGGACCTACTCCCGCTGACGGATTTGGCCGACAACATGGAAGCCATCCACGAGGTGCTTTCCGAGGAGCAGGAGGCGCAGTTCGACCCGGTGCCCATCGAACTCGACGCCGGCGAGGCGACCTTTCACCACCCGCG
>PXTS01000073.1 GCA_003022485.1 Bacteroidetes bacterium QS_8_68_28 | reverse complement strand
CCGATCACGCTCATCATGGCGGCGACGGCGCCCCAGTAGTTGCGCTGGGCCAGCTGCGCGAAGTAGTCCCCCACGATGCTGAGCACGCCGGTACGCCGCAGCCCTTCGCTGAGGATGAACATCGCGCCGATGGTGACGGTGGCCGCGTTGCTGAGGCCGGCCAGCCCCTCCTCGGGGGTGAGGATGCCGCTGAGCATGAGCGTGACCATGATAATGACCGCCGTCACGTCGAAGGGGACGCGCTCCCAGGCAAACAGCACGATGGCCACGAGGACCAGCGCAAAGACGACAAGGATGTTGGCAGACATCGCTCAGGTTTAGTCGAATTACTACCTCATTTCTTCGGCCCCAGGTTTTCACGCCGCCCCCGGGGCGGTTGCTTCGGCGCGGTCGAGGATCTCGGCGCGTTCCCCGGTGGAGAGGTCGTCCATGCGCGGGAAGTGGGCCTGCGGCTTGAGGCCGTGGAGCAGCTGCTGCACGTGGTCGTGACGGTATGCTTCGCAGGTCAATTCTTCTCTTTCGTGCTATCCCCTCGGCCGCCCGTGCGTTTCGTCGCTTGCGTTTCGCCGCTGCCGTCCTGCGGGCCGCCCCTGCCGCCAGGAGGACAGGCCGCAGGACGGCGAGGGATCACCGCGCGACGGGACCCGCACGCTTCTCGACGGCGTTGCCGCGACGCTCGACCGGCGCCCCCGTCCAAGCGGGTACCCTGGCGAGCCTGATCCGCGTTTCTGCGTCGCAGGACACGCGGGGGCAGCGCTTCGAAATGGTCCTGCCGCCTTCCGCGAGAGACGCCCCGACGGATACGCTTCTCACGAGAGCGCTCTGGGGACTGCCAGTAGCCACGAAGGCCGTCGAAGGTGAGAAGCGGGCGAATACCGGTCTTGTTGTTCTTTGTCACGAGTCTTGTTCTTTGTCACGGTCTTTGTGATGAATCGAGAGTGGATCCTCGACAGACCCGTTTAACGTGGCATTTCAGAGGTGGTATCGGAGGCCCGGAACTCCCCTGCGAAGGGCGGCATTGGGCCACGGCGCGTTTCCGGCCTCAAAAAAAGCGTGTGATGACGACCGATCAGCTCCTCGAAAAACTGACCGACGCCGCTGAGCGGTGCGGGATGAAGGTGCGCACCGAGAAGGGCAACTTCGAGGGCGGGCGTTGCCGCATGGGCGGCGAGGAGGTCGTCATGCTCAACGAGCGCGATCTGCCGGAACGCCGCCTGGCGGTCCTGGCACGCGCCTTTCGGCCCGAGAAGGTCGAGGCGGTCTACCTGCCCCCAGCCGTGCGCAAGGTCGTCGAAGAAGCGCGCCGCTCCTCTGAGCAGGAGTCGCCTGCCGACGCTCCCGGCGAAAACGCTCCCGGCGAAAACGCCCCCGGCGAAGAGGCGCCCGCCCATGCCCCGTGATCGCCGCCTGGCCGAACAGGACGCCCGTCGAGAGGCGTCCGCCGAGCGCGCCCCGACCGTGCACGCGACGCTGCTGGGGACCGGCACCTCGACGGGCGTGCCCGTCCTGGGGTGCGGCTGCCGCGTGTGCACCTCCGAGGACCCGCGCGACGACCGCCTGCGCTCCTCCTGCCACCTGGAGGCGCGCCCGCCCGGCGCAGCGCGCGGCGAGGGGCGTGCCGTGCATCTCCAGATCGACACCGGGCCGGACTTTCGGCGCCAGGCCCTGCGCTACCGGATCGAGCGCATCGACGCGGCGCTGTACACGCACGCTCACTCCGACCACGTCGCGGGGCTGGACGACCTGCGCCCCTTCTTTTTCGAAAACAAAACGCCGGTGCCCTGCTTCGCGCGCCCGCACACCGCCGAGCGTCTGCGCGCCATGTTCCCGCACGTCTTCGTCCACGACGAGTATCCCACGGCGGCCAACTTGACCCTCCGCGAGCTGACTGGCGAGCGTGCCCCCTTCTTTGCTGAAAGCCGATACGACAGCGGCTCCAACCGCCGGCAGGACGCGCCTCCCGTGCGCGTCGAGCCGGTTCCCCTGTTGCATGGTGAGCTGCCTACGTGCGGCTTTCGCGTCGGCCGCTTCGCCTACCTGACCGACGCGAGCACGCTACCGGAGGCATCGCGCGACCAGCTCGAAGGGCGCGTGGACACGCTCGTCATCGACGCGCTGCACCGCCGGGATCACCCCACGCATTTCAGCATCGGCGAAGCCGTGCAGGTGGCCCGCCGCATCGGCGCGCGCGAGACGTACTTCACGCACCTCACCCACAGCGTGCGCCACGCCGAGGAGGAGCCGCGCCTGCCCGAGGACGTCCACCTCGCCTACGACGGGCTGGAGCTGGACGTGGAAGGCTGACCAGCGGCGGGGCGCCCGCTCGTCAGCGCCGGCGAAGCGCGACCGCGAAACGATTCCCACACTTTTCCCTGGCAGCGAATGGAACCCTCCGACTCCAATCAGCAACGCGGCGGGCGCACCACCGTCGATCCCGAGCAGACGGCCGTCAGCGACGTGGGCGAGTTCGGCTTGATCGCCCACATCCGCGACGCGCTGGCCGGCGGCGACGCGCCGGTAGACGCCATCCGCGACGACGTGCTCGCCGGCATCGCCGACGACGCGGCGGTTGTGCGCGCCCCCGGTGCTTCGGAAGACGACCCCGGCGGCGGGCGCGTGCAGGTCCTCACCACCGATGCGCTGGTGGAGGGGACCCACTTCGACCGCACCTTCATGCCGCTGGGGCACCTGGGCGTGAAGGCGCTTTCGATCAACGTGAGCGACGTGGCCGCGATGAACGCCGTCCCGCGCTACGCGCTGGTGACGCTGGGGCTGCCGGAGGGCGTCTCGGTCGAGGAGACGCGCCGGCTCTACGACGGCTTTCGCCAGGCGGCGGAGGCCTACGACGTGGCGGTGGTGGGCGGCGACACGACCAGCGCGCCGCGCCTGGTGCTCTCGGTCACGGTCGTTGGGGAAGCCAACGCAGACGAGATCGTCTACCGCCGGGGCGCCGAGCCGGGCGACGCCCTCTGCGTGACCGGCGACCTGGGGGCGGCCTACGCCGGGCTGAGGGTGCTCCTCGCCGAGCGCCAGCGCCTCCAGCAGCGCCGGGAGCAAGAGCGCGAAGAAGACTTCCGCCCCAATCTCGACGAGTTTTCCTACGTCATCCAGCGCCAGCTCGCCCCCAGCGCGCGGCTCGATGTGATGCAGGGCTGGCGCGAAGAAGGCCACCGTCCGAAGGCGCTGATCGACATCTCCGACGGGCTCGCCTCGGAGGTACACCACGTCTGCGAAGCCGGCGGAACGGGGGCGCACCTGGAGGGCGCGGCGCTCCCGGTGGCCCCCGAGACGCGCACCGCTGCCGATGCCTTCGAGCAAGACGTGGACGTGTACGCCCTCTTCGGGGGGGAAGACTACGAACTACTCTTCGCGTGGCCGGAGGACGAGCTCGACCGGCTCGACGCCGAGACGTTCACCCAGGTCGGCACGGTGACGGAGGAGGGGGAGGGCGTGCGCATCCGTCCCCCGGGCGAAGAGGAGCCGGTGCCGCTCAAGCCCAGCGGCTTCGACCACTTCGAGGAATAGGGTTCGGGGGGAGGTGGCGTGTTGTGGGGGCGCGGAAGACGCACTACAACACCTGAGCACTACAACACCTCAACCCGGTATCACAGGCGCCAGACGCGGCGATCCGGTGACTCGGGAGGAACGACGAGGCGTCCGCGGGCGCAGTCGGCGCGCAGGTCGAGCTCGTCGAGCGCGTCGGGTCGGAGCGTTTCCGGCTGCTCTACGACATTTACCACATGCAGATCATGGAGGGGGACGTGATCTGCACCATCCGGAACCACCACGAGGCGTTCGCGCACTACCACACCGCCGGCGTGCCGGGCCGCCACGAGATCGACGAGACGCAGGAGCTGTTTTACCCCGCCATCATGCG
>PXTS01000072.1 GCA_003022485.1 Bacteroidetes bacterium QS_8_68_28 | reverse complement strand
GGTCGTGCGCGAGGCGCTTCGGGTCGTCACGGCACTGTGGCCGCTCTACCGCTTCTACCTGGCCTGACGTCGGCCCCTCAATAGCCGCCGCTTTGCATGAAGGCCCCGACGCCGATGAACACGATGAACGCGATGCTTGCCCATTGTGTAAAATACCCAGGCTGTTGCATCTGAACTGCGACGAGCGTAGATTATGAATGTTCTGGCATCCGCCCGCTTCGTCTCTGCGCCTTTCCCATGTGCTGCCTTCCGCGCTGCTTGCTGCTACTGCTGCTCGTCGCCGTCGCGTTTCTGCCAGCCGCCTCAGCGAACGCCCAGCCCGCCCCCGGCGACGTGGTCGTCAACGAACTCCTCTACGACCCGCCGCCGACGGAGGGCGCGCCCGGCGAGTACGTCGAACTGCTGAACCGCTCGGACCGGACCGTCAACCTGAGCCGGTTTGCCATTGCCGACAGCCGCGACGAACCGGCGCCCATCGCTTCGGAAGAGACGTTGCTCGCGCCCGGCGAATACGCCGTGCTCGTGCAGGACGGCGAAGCGTTCGCGGCGGCTTTCGCAGCAGTCGAGTTCATCGAACCGGGGAGCTGGCCGCAGCTCAACAACGGCGGCGACACGGCGCGACTGCTCTTTGAGGGCACCGTCATCGACGCAGTGCCGTACGAGCCGAGCTGGGGCGGGGAGGATCGGGCCCTGGAACGCATCGACCCCGCCGGCCCGTCCGACGACGCTGAGAACTTCGGCAACTCCACCGCCGAGGTCGGTACGCCGGGCGCGGAAAACACGCTCGCGGGGAACGGAGGCGAGGACGACACGACCCCGCCTGTGCTCGACACGGTGCGCGTAGCGACGAATCGGGCCATGCTGACGGCCGTCTTCTCCGAGCCGCTTGCGCCCGCCTCGGTCGCCGCCGAGGGTTTTGCACTGGAGGCCGCCAGCGGCGCGGCGCCCACCGTCACGAGCGCCTCGCCAGTCGAGGGCGAGCCCGTGCAGGTCGAACTCGCGCTCGCGGACGAAATCGGGCCGGGCGAGTACACGCTCGTCGTCGAAGGAGTGCGCGACGAAGCGGGCAACGCGCTCTCGGAAGGGCGCGCCACCTTCGCCGTGGCGCCGGAGGCCGTGCCCGATCCGCGCGACGTGGTCGTCAACGAGCTGTGGTACGCCCCGGCCGATCCTGCGCTTGAGTTCGTCGAGGTGTTCAACCGCTCTGACGAACCGTTCGACTTGAGCGCCTTCCGGCTGGCGGATGCGCGCCGCGAAGAAACTGTTATTGCAAACAGCCCCGTCTTGCTCGGGCCGGGCGAGCACGCTGTGCTGGTGCGCGACAGCGCGGCCTTTGCGGCGCGCTTTCCCGAGGGAGAAGACGTCATCGAAGTCTCGCCGTGGCCCGCGCTCAACAACGGCGGCGACGCGGCGGTCCTCTTTTTCGGAAGCCGGGAGAACCGCGCCGAGATCGACGCGGTGCCCTACGAGCCGAGCTGGGGCGGGAGCGACACGACCTCGCTGGCGCGCCGCGACCCGGCGGGGCCGTCTGCCCGCGCGACGAACTTCGCGTCATCGACCGCGCCGGCGGGGGCCACACCGGGAAGGCAGAACGCGGTCTTCGAGCGCGACCTCGACGCGCCGCGCCCGGTCTTTGCCCGTAAGGTGCTGAGGGCCGAAAGCACCTTCGCCGTCACCTTCTCCGAACCGCTGGACGTTGCGACGGTGGACCCCGCAGATTTTGCCGTTGGCGGCCGGGTGCCCGTGTCGGCCCAGGTGGAGAGGGACGGGCGGCGCGTGCGCCTGCCCTTCGACAGCGTGCCGAACGGCCAGACGCTCACCGTGCGCGGCGTGGCCGACCTGACTGGCAACACGCTCTCCGAGGAGGACGGTGTGCCTGTCGCGTTCGTCGCGGAGCCGTACGCAGAGCGCCCGCCCGGCGAGCTGGTCGTCAATGAAATCCTCTACGATCCGCTCGACGACGACTTCGACGATCGCCCCAACCAGCCTGAGTACGTCGAAATCCTCAACCCGACGGAGCGCCGCCTCGCGCTGGCGGGCTACTTCCTCACCGACCGGCCCGACGAGGACGGGGAGGCGGACACGCTCGCCGTCGGCCGACCGCGAGCGAGCATCCCGCCGGGGGGCTACGCGGTGGCCTATGCCGCCGATGCGCCCCTCGAAGAGGCTTTCCCCGAAACCGGCTTTGCCGACTCGACCGCTGTCACGCTGCTGCCGGTGGATCGCTCCTCGCTGGGGTTGACGAACAGCGGGGGTCTCGTGGCCCTGCACCGGCCCGACGGGGCGCTCCTCGATTCCGTCTTCTACCGTCCCGAGTGGCAGAGCGAAGCCGTTGAGGGCGGCGACGGGCGCGCTCTGGAGCGTATCGTGCCGCTGGGGCCGTCGAACCGGGCCTCCAACTGGCAGACGGCTTCTGCCGAGAGCGGCGGTACGCCGGGCCGCTCCAACGGCGTTGCGCCTCCGCCCGAAAGCACTCCTCCGGCGAGCCTTGAAATCGCGCCCTCGCCCTTCTCGCCCGACGGCGACGGCATCGACGATGTGGTGTTCATCCGCTATGCGTTGGAGGCGTCCGTCTCACTGGCGCGGGTGCGCATCTACGACTCGAGGGGCCGCGAGGTCTACGAGCGCGAAGCTGAACTGGCCGGGCGCGAAGGTCAGATCGTATGGAAGGGCCGCTCTGAAAGCGGCGACCGGCTGAACGTCGGGGTCTACGTCGTGCTCTTCGAAGCGCTCGACGCCGACGGCGGCTCCGTCGAGACGTTCAAAGAGGCGGTCGTGCTCGCGCGCCCGCTGGACTGAACGAGTGGCCGACTGGCGATTTTCGATTTTCGCGGCACGGCTCCCGGTGTTCTCGCGCTGGAATCTCGAAGGCCGAAGCGTAACTTCGCGGAGTTGGATGGGTATATCCGGCGCTTCGATGGGGGAACTGCGCGCGCCGATTGCAGTTGATCTATACGCGACGGAAGAGCCCGCCTGCCGGGCCCGTTCCCCGCTTTCTCGCCTCCCCAGTATCCGCCCCGTCATGGCTGAAGCAGCAACGGCGCCGCCCGAGCCCTCCGACACGAAGGACGCCTCGACCGGCGCTTCTGACGCGCCCATCGAAATGAGCGAAAGCGCGGCACAGGAGATCAAGAAGATCATGCAAACCAAAAAGATCCCCGAGGGCTACGCGCTCCGGGTGGGCGTGCGCGGCGGCGGGTGCAGCGGCATGAGCTACGTGCTGGGCTTCGACAAAGAGCGCGAGCACGACAAGCAGTTCGAGGTCAGCGGCATTCCCGTCTACGTCGACAAGCGCCACGGCCTCTACCTGATGGGCACAACCGTTGACTACCACGACGGCCTCAACGCGCGCGGCTTCACCTTCGACAATCCCAACGCCACCGAGACGTGCGGCTGCGGGTCCAGCTTTGCAGCGTAGCGGGGAAGAGGAAGAAGGGGAAAGAGGTTTTTCAGGGCATCGGCCAGTATAAAATCCCTCTTCTCTCGCAACCCTCCTCCATCCCTTCCTCGCAAGAAACAGTTTTTCGAAGCGCCCGGTTACATTTCTTCCGAGCGTGACAGCCCGCCTCGGGACCGTTTTTCTTCCCGCGCGGCGGCGGCGCTTTCGTCTTGTAGTTTTTCCGCCCGCGCCTCCCTTTTCCGGAAGGCACCTTTGCTATGGAAGGCAACTTCTCCAATCGCGTCCGCGACGTGATCTCCTACAGCCGCGAGGAGGCCATTCGCCTGGGCCACGATTACATCGGCACCGAGCATCTGCTGCTGGGGGTGATCCGCGAAGGAGAGGGGATCGCCATCAAGATCCTGCGCAACCTGGGGGCGGACCTTTTCAAGCTCAAAAAGGCCGTCGAGGACACCGTGCGCTCCACGGGCGGGTCGCTTTCGGTGGGCAACATCCCGTTGACGAAACAGGCGGAGAAAGTGCTCAAGATCACATATCTCGAAGCGAAGCTCTACAAGAGCGACGTGATCGGGACGGAGCATCTGCTCCTTTCGCTCTTGCGCGACAACGAAAACATCGCGGCGCAGATCTTGCAGCAGGGATTCTCGGTCGGCTACGACGCGGTCCGCGAGGAACTCGACTCCATCATCAGCGGGAAGCCCTCTTCGGAGTCGTCATCGTCGTCGTCGTCATCGTCGTCGCCGGAAGGCTCGCGCCAGACGAGCGGAGCTGGAGGCGGCCGCATGTCATCTTCCGGCAACTACGGCAAGGACAAAGGAGATATGGACAAGAGCAAAACCCCCGTCCTGGACAACTTCGGCCGCGACCTCACCGAACTGGCTGAGGAAAACGACCTTGACCCCATCATTGGGCGCGAGAACGAAATCGAGCGCGTGGCGCAGATTCTCTCGCGCCGCAAAAAGAACAACCCGGTCCTCATCGGTGAACCGGGCGTCGGCAAGACGGCTATCGCCGAGGGCCTCTCGATGCGCATCGTCGAGCGCAAAGTCTCGCGCGTCTTGTACGACAAGCGTATCGTGACGCTGGACCTCGCCTCGCTGGTGGCGGGCACCAAGTACCGCGGCCAGTTTGAGGAGCGCATGAAGGCGGTCATGAAAGAGCTGGAAAAGAACCCGGAGGTCATTCTCTTTATCGACGAGCTGCATACCATCGTCGGCGCGGGTGGGGCCTCCGGCTCGCTCGACGCGAGCAACATGTTCAAGCCGGCGCTGGCGCGCGGGGAGATCCAGTGCATCGGCGCGACGACGCTGGATGAGTACCGCCAGCACATCGAGCAGGACGGCGCGCTCGACCGACGCTTTCAGCAGATCATGGTCGACCCGTCGACGCCGGAAGAGACCATCGAGATTCTCGAAAATATCAAGCCGTACTACGAAGATCACCACAGCGTCAACTACAGCGACGAGGGCATTGAGCTGGCCGTGCGCCTCAGCGACCGCTACATCACCGAGCGCTACCTCCCCGACAAGGCCATCGACGTGATGGACGAGGCCGGCGCGCGGGTGCACCTCTCCAACATCAAGGTGCCGCAGGAAATCCTCGACTTGGAGGAAAAAATCGAGGAGGTGCGCGAGAAAAAAAACAAGGTTGTCAAGAGCCAGAAGTTCGAGAAGGCCGCCCAGCTCCGCGACACCGAGAAGAACCTCGACGAAGAGCTTGAAGAGGCCAAAGAGCGCTGGGAAGAGGAGGCCGAGACGGAGGTCTACGACGTGTCGGCGCAGAACATCAGCGAGGTAGTGGCGATGATGACCGGCATTCCGGTCGACAAGATCAGCGAGCCGGAGCAGCAGCGCCTCATGAACATGGAGGACCACCTCAAGGAGCACGTGGTGGGCCAGGACGAGGCCATCCAGAAGCTCTCGAAGGCCATCCGCCGCACCCGCGCGGGGCTGAAGGACCCCGAAAAGCCCATCGGTTCGTTCATCTTCTTAGGCCCGACGGGCGTGGGCAAGACCGAGCTGGCGAAGGTGCTGACGGAGTACCTCTTCGAGAGCCAGGAGAGCCTGATTCGCCTCGACATGAGCGAGTACATGGAGAAGTTCTCCGTCTCGCGGCTGGTCGGGGCGCCGCCCGGGTACGTCGGCTACGAAGAAGGGGGCCAGCTTACCGAAGAGGTGCGCCGCAAGCCCTACTCGGTCGTACTGCTCGACGAGATCGAGAAGGCACACCCGGACGTGTTCAACATTTTGCTCCAGGTCCTCGACGACGGGATCCTGACCGACGGCATGGGCCGGCGGGTGGACTTCCGCAATACGATCATCATCATGACCTCGAACATCGGGACCGACGAGATCAAGAGCCTCGGGCAGGGGATGGGCTTCACGCAGGGCAACGACGTGATGAACTACGAGTCGATGAAATCGACCGTCCAAGACGCCCTGAAAAACGTATTCAACCCGGAGTTTTTGAACCGGATCGACGATGTGATCGTGTTCCACGCCCTGGAGAAAGAACACATCTTCCAGATCATCGACATCATGAGCGCGGACCTCTTCGAGCGCGCCGACGAGCTGGGCATCAACATCGAGCTCGACCAGACGGCCAAGGAGTTTCTCGTCGAGAAAGGCTTCGACCCGAAGTACGGGGCGCGCCCCCTGCAACGCGCCATCCAGAAGTACGTCGAAGACCCGATGGCCGGGCAGATCCTCAACAAAGATCTCGGCGACGGCGACATGATCACCGTCCACCACGAGGGCGACCTCGAGACCAGCGAGGAGCTTCAGTTCGAGGTCGAGAGAGGAGAGCCGCGCGTGGCCGAGAACGGAGAGACCGCCGAGAACGGAGAGACCGCCGAGCACGGAGAGGCCGCCGAGAATGGCCAGGCGGAAGCCGCGACGGATGGCGAGGCCGGCGGCGACGAAGAGGAAGAGGCGCAGGCGGCCGGAGAGACAGAATAAAAGCCGCCGGTAAATCGTTCTGGCAGAACCGCGTAGGGGCACGATGCGCGTCGTGCCCCTACGGCATGTATTGAGGCGTTGCCGATACTGAGGCGTTGCCGAGAAAACGTCACCCGTCCCGCAGGTGCGCCTCCAGCAGGTCGGCCATGAGGCGGGCGGTGGAGGCCAAGGCGCTCTCGTCGAGATCGAAGCGCGCGTCGTGAAGCGGGTAGCTCGTGTCGGGCCCGCTCTGGGTACCCACGCGGATGAGGGCGCCGGGCACCTCGCGCAGGTAGTGCGCGAAGTCCTCCGCACCCATGCTGGTCTTGGGGATGTCGTAGACCGCCTCCGCGCCGAAACGCTCGGTGACGGCCCGGCGTGCGACTTCGACGGCCGCCTCGTCGTTGACGACGGGAGGCGCGCCGATCACCACGTCCAGCTCGGCAGAGCCGCCGTGGAGGGCGGCGGTCTCCTCGGCCACGCGGTGCATTTTCTCGCGCAGGAACGTGCGGTCCTTCGGGTTGACGGTGCGCAGCGTGCCCCCGAACGACGCCTCGGGCGGGATGACGTTGTGGGCGTTGCCGCCGGCCATGCGGCAGACGGTCAGGACGGTGGGGTGACGCGCGTCGCTGATGCGCCCGGCCAGCTGGTAGAACGACTGCATGATCTGATGAGCCAGCCAGACGGTATCGATCCCTTCGTGCGGGCGGGCAGAGTGACCGGAGCCTTCCCCGCGCACTGTCACATTGAAGCGGTCGCTGGCGGCGGTGACGGGACCGCTCTTGAGGCCATAGCGTCCGGCCTCCAGTCCCGGGGCGGCGTGCATGGCGTAGACGGCCTCCAGTCCGTCGAGCACACCTTCTTCGATCATCAGTGGGGCGCCGCTGGGGACCGATTCCTCATTGGGCTGGAAGAAGACCCGCACCCCGCCGGGCAGGCGCTCGCGCCGCGCGTGCAGGAGCAGCGCCACACCGATGGCGACCGTCGCGTGGGCGTCGTGCCCGCAGAGGTGGGCCACGCCGTCGTGCTGGGAGTGGTAGGAGACGCTCTTGGCGTCCTGCATCGGGAGCGCGTCGATGTCGGCGCGGTAGCCCACGCGCGGGGAAGGGGAGGCGCCGTTGCCGCTGGGACCGTCGATGTCCACCCAGCAGCCCGTCTCGGCGACGGGGCCGTGCACCGCCAGCCCGTAGCTTGCGAGCGTCTCGCGGATGAAGCGGCTCGTCCGGTGCTCCTGCATCCCGACCTCCGGATGCCGGTGCAGGTGCCGACGAATGGAGACGAGCAGTTCCGAAAGGGCGGCGTCTCCCTTTTCGCCGTCGGCGGCCACGCTTTCGAGGGAAAGGTGCGCTTGCGGATCGTCGAGCAACGCAGCAGCAGGCATGGGGCGAAGCGACTGGGATTGAAAGGGCGACGGACCTCACTTGTACCGGAGCACCGGGCGGGTGATTCCGCTCTGGTTTGGCGAGGTTGCACCGGCGCTTGCCCGTGCGCGTCGGTGCGCGGCTCCGGTCACGCCATCCCGCTGCGACGGCGCAGGACCCACTCCGCCCCCAGCAGAAGCAGCGCGGCGACGAGAGATCCGTACCGTTCCCACAGCGGCGTCTCCTGCGGCGTGCGCTCCACACGTGGGGCCAGCCCGGCGGCGGCCACGCGGCCCGGCAGCGCGCCCGCCTCGACGGCGGGGTGGAACGAACCGCCGGAGCGCCCGGCGATCTGGCGCATCAGGGCGGCATTGGCGCGGGGGCGGCGGAACTCACGCCGAGAACGCCCCACCGCGAAGGCGCCCTGGTCGGTCCCCAGCGTCTGGCCCTCCTTTTGGGCGGTGGCTTCGTACTCGTAGCGCCCCGGCGGCAGGGCCGGCGCATCGAGCGCGTAGCGGCCTTCGCCCAGCGACTGCATCTGGAAAGAATAGCGCTTGCCTTTGCTGTCGTCGCCGTCGTTCGGGGGGGCGCCTGCGGACTCTCCGGTGAGCGTAACCTCGACCGAGGCGTCCTCGACCGGATCGAGCGCTGAGTCGTAGACCTGTCCGGTCAGGCGGACGGCCTCGCCGCCGGCGAAGGTGGGGCTTGCCGGCTCCACGCGCACCGGCTGGTCGTTCTCGACGGCGCTTGTCCACTGCACCAGGTTTGACAAGAGCCTTGGCCAGAGCGAGGAGGCGCCTTCGAGGGCCTGCGGGAGGTTCGCCCAGCGCCAGGTGCCGCTGCCCAGCAGCACGCCCGAGCGTTGCCCGGCGCGGCGGCGCGTCACCAGCAGCGGGGTGCCGGTGTCCATGCCGCGCACGCGGGCGGTGGCCAGGGGGCGCGCGTCGGGAGCGAGCTGCCAGCGCGTCTGGCTTTGGCGAAGGGGCGGCAGGCGCGTCCAGGCGCTGCCCGAAGCACTGGGGGCGTTGCTGCCGGGCTGGAGGTTCTCGAGCACCGGGTGGCGCCGTCCGGCCGCCGTTGGGGCAAAGGTCGCCTGTACGGTGCTACTGCGAATCTGCTCGGGGCGCGCCGGAAGCACGTCCGAGAAGTGCTTCTGCAGGGCGCGCAGGTCGGTCTGCGGATGCATCAAGAACAGGGCGGGCAGGCCGTCCTCGACGGCAGCGGACACGCGGCGCGCCGCCGGCGCGCCGGCGGCCTTTCCAGGAAAGCCCGCCAGCACGGCTACGTCGAAAGCGTCCGCGAGGCCGTCTGGCAGGGCACCGCCGTAGAACCGGCCTGCCCCGCGCGAAACGCGCGCCGTAACCTCGGCGGCAGGGTCGGCTTCGAGCAGGCGCCGCACCGCCGAGACGCCCGGCGAGGGCGCGGCCCCCAGCAGCAGCACCTGCCGCTTTTGCTCCAGGACGCGCAGGCTAACCGGCTGGGTATTGTTGCGGTAGGTGGCTTCCCCGTCCAGGCGGGCCACGCTGGCGGTCAGGCGCCTGAGGCCGGCCTCCTGCGGGGTGAAGGCGAGCTCGACAGTCTGCGTGGCGGAGCCTTCCGCGAGCGTGAGGGGCCGGCGGGCGAGGCGCTCGCCGCCGTCCCAGAGGCTCACCTGCACTTCCTGCCCGGCGAAACCGCCAGAGGACTGAACGCCCACGCGCACGGGCACCCGGGTGTCGGTGTAGGCCAGGTCGTTGGCCTCCGCGCGGCGCAGCACCACGTCGCGCCGGCGCGACGTGTCGCCCACGACCACGGTGTGGATGGGCACGGGCGAGCGTGCGGCTTGGTAAAGCGGGTTGCGCCCGGCGTTGTACTGCCCGTCGGAGATGAGGACGATGGCGCGCAAGTTTTCGCCGCGAAGCTGCTCGCGCGCCCGGCGCAGCGCGGCGGAGAGGTTCGTGCGCGAACCGTCGAAGCGTAGCGAGTCGAGCGCGCGGCCCGGTGCATCCGGCAGGCGGCGCGGCCCTTCCGAAAAGCCGAAGATGCGCAGGCGAGCCTCCGCGAGGGCGCCGCCCGTCACGCCCTCCAGCGCCCGGCGCACGGCGGGACGCGGGTTGCCGGCGGCGCTGGAGGGCGAGGTGCCGGTGCTGCCGGAAGCGGCGGCGGTGACGCGCAGGCTCTGGCTTTCGTCCATCAGCACGGCCACTGAGGGGGGCGTTTCCTCCTCGCTGATCTGCCGCCAGACCGGCTCGAAGAGCAAAAAGAGCACCAGCGCCAGTGCCCCGAAGCGCAGTCCCCCCAGCAGCGCGCGCCGCCGGTTCGAGAGCGCTGGCGTAGCCGAGCGGCGGTACGTCCACCACGTCAGCGCGCCGGCGGCGCTGGCGGCCAGTGCCAGAAGCCACGGCGAATGTCCGAGCGAGAGCGGCACAGTAGTAGTTGGCTGCAAACAGTAGTTGGCTGCAAGTCGAAGGTTGCCGGTCCGGAAGTTCGTCGGCCCGAGGAAGAATCCCCGGGCCGTAAACTATCGACCTTTGAGGTCGGTTCGCATGGTCCGTCGAATGAGTAAGTCTTTTAGGTGTGAACCAGAATCCCCCGTGCCCCGAGCCGGGGAGAAGTCAAGCCTCAGTCATGCCTTAGTAAAGTCACACGTACGGGTAGACCAGGTAGCTCATGTAGCTGAGGAAGCCGGCGAGCATGAGCGAGCCTTCCAGGCGGGTGATGCGGTAGCCCGTCCAGGCCAGCGGGAAGAGCAACACCGCGAACCCGAGCATGACGGGAAGATGCACGTCCAGCGACGTGTCGCTGACGTCCAAGGGGCGCATCATCGAAACGACGCCTACCACGAAGAGCACGTTCAGGAGGTTGCTCCCCAGGGCGTTGCCCATCGAGAGCTCCGACTCCCCGCGCACGGCGCTGACGACCGAGGCGGCCAGCTCGGGCAGGCTCGTGCCCAGTGCGACGATGGTAAGCCCGATGACCACCTCGCTGACGCCCAGGTACTCGGCGATCACCACCGCGCGGTCCACCATCAGGTGCGCGCCGCCGGCCAGCCCGACCATGCCGCCGGCCAGGTAGGCCGCCTGTGTGCGCACCGGCGACTGGAGGTCGCTCGCCTCGACTTCTTCAATGCCCTCGAGCGTCGGGCCGTCGCTGCCGTCGCCGCTTTCGCCGCCGCTGTCATCGCTGGCCTTGGCGGCAATCTCTTCGCTCCCGTCCCCGTTGATGCCCTCGGGTTCGGGCGTGTCGGAGAGCAGACTGTACGAGCTGGCATCGATCATCACGAAGAGCAGGAAGCTCACCAGCCCGACCACCAGCAGAAGGCCGTCCACTTGGCTGATCGTCCCGTCGAGGGAGAGCAGGTAGAAAGCCAGCATCGCGCCCAGCATCATGGGATACTCCTTGCGCAGCATCGCCCGGTCCACCGAGAGCGGCAGGACCACCGAGCTGGCGCCCAGGATGAGCGCGATGTTGCAAATGTTCGACCCAATGATGTTGCCCAGCGCGAGGGCGTCTTCCTTGCTGAGGACCGAGAGGAAGTTGATGATGAACTCGGGCATGGAGGTGCCCAGCGCCACGACCGTCAGGCCCACCACCAGCGGGCGCAGCCCGTAGCGCAGCGCGAGCGTGGCCGCGCCTTTAACCATCGCTTCGGCTCCCAGGTACAGCACCCCGGTCCCGATGAGAAACAGCAGGACGGAGACAGCCATGCGGCAGGCGATCAAAAAAAGCCGCCGGAGGTCAGCCGCTGGGGGCGTTTCGAGAGAGCGCCGCCCCCTGAAAGGACCCCGGCAGCAGGGCGGAGGGAGAGGTGCGCTCAGGCGTCCCGAGCGCGGTGCGGTCCATCCAAAGCACCCCGTCGGGGAGGAGTTCCGCCAGAAGCTGCCGGCAGGCTCCGCAGGGCGATCCTTCGGGATCGTCGGGGCAGGAGAGATAGAGAGTGGACGCGTCGCCTGCGTCTGCCGTCGCGTTCGTGGGGAGCACGCCTTCCGTGCCGAGCAGCCCGTAGGAGCAGGCCGTTCCCAGCGCACCGCGCTCGGCGCAGAGCACGCGTGTCCAGTCCGTCGGATCGTTCGTCAGGAGCGGCTCGACGTTGACGCCGGGCACGAGCGCCCCGCCCGGGAGCGCCAGCACGCAGCCGACCGGGAAGCACGAGGCGGGCACGAGTGCGCGCTGCGCCACCGAGCGGGCCCGGGTTACGCCCTCGCCGGGCGAAGCAGGCGGGGGGCCGGGCAGGAGCGGGTCCAGGGGAGCCTCGAGGGATGGTAGCGACCCCTCGCGGGCCGCCAGCGCGTCGGCGGTGGCGGCGGCGTCGAGCGAGACGGCGGACGGCCCGCTTTCCCAGAAAGCGCGCTCGATGGGCCCGACGGGACGGCTCATTGCGAGGGCAACGACGTCGCTGCGCCCGGCGGCGATGGCCGTGCTGAAAGCGTTGAGAGCAGGCGGGATCGTCAGCGAGAAGGCGGCGCTCTCCACGCGCACGCCGGGCACCCAGGCGCCGTCCGAGAGCAGCAGCGCGGCGGCGGCCTGCCGGCCGGAGAACGGCACGTGCGCGCGCTCGTCAATGGCGCGGGCCTCGGTGCGAAGAGCAGCGAGCGGAGCGGCGAGCGACACGGGCGCGGGCGGAGCGACGCTTGTGAAAACGGGCGCACGCTAATCAGCGCCACGCGCGTGCGGTTCCCCCGGCGCGTCTGGGAACCTGCGGTGCGTCTGGGAACTTGCTTGCCTGTCCCGGAAGCAGGCCGTACGTTGAAAAAACCAGCCGAGAGGCGGGTGCCTTCGCCGGAGTGGCGGAATAGGCAGACGCAGCGGGCTTAAAACCCGCTTTCGGGGCATCCCGAAGTGGGGGTTCGAGTCCCCCCTCCGGCACCGCTCTCGCGCCTCCGCCCGGCACGTGTCCCCCAACGGGTGTCCCCCAACGGGTCGCGTGTGGACGCGCGCCGAGACGGCTCGAGTTGCCAAAGCCCCGAGCGCTCGTCGCACTCAGCCCAGGCCGAGCCGGTCGGCCCATTTCAGCCCTTTGAGCACGTCGAGGACATCCGTGCCCAGCAACGGGTTGCGCCCGGGTGTCCTTCTGGAAAAATCCAGAAACAACCCCCCGCGCGAGGCCGGCGTGTGGCACAAGCCCCCGCCGGGTTCGTGCACGTACGGCGTTGCTAAACGGCACGATTTGCGACCTTCAACTTCCAATCTACAATTTCCCGCATGGCTTACGCCTTCTACCTCGGCATCGACATTACCGACGAAGAAACCGGCCCGACGGCCACGCTCTCGCTGGTCGAGAAGGAGAAAGACGACCCCCAGCCGGAGGTCCGCTACCACGTGCGGACCATCGAGCGCACCGACGACCTCGGGGGAGACGACCCCGACGACGAGCACTACGCCTTCGCCGGGCTCGCCACACGCGTGCAGGATCTCCTGGTAAGCGAGCCGCAGGAGGTGGGCCACAGCATTCCCGTCGTCAACGCCACCGGCCGGATGGGGAAGGCGGCCCTTCGCGCCATCGCCGCGCGCGGCCTCACGCCCATCGGCATCACGCTGACCGGCGGGGAGGCCGCCGCGCAGAGTGGCAGCGGGCTCGACCTCCAGGACAGCGGCGACGATGCGGCCGACGACGACGCGGGCTTTTTCGTCAGCGAGGCGGACCTGTGCGGGCGCGCGGTGCGGCTGGAGACGCAGGGGCGCCTGACCATCGAGCAGGAGTCCACCCGCTACGCCAGCGACCTCGCGCACGGCCTGCAGAGCTGGCGCGTCCGTGTGGACACCAGCGAGCAAACCGAGGAGGCGGAGGCCCTCGGCGAGGAAACCCTGACCGACGGTCCCCCCGACGCCGACGTGCCCGACGACCACGCCGCCAGCACCACGCCCGACCCGGATGCCGAGACGGCAGGCGAACCCGAAGCGGCCTCGGGCGCTCCGGAAGCCGTTACCGCTGGCGAGGACGCCCCCGAGAAACAGGCCCCAGGCGACAACCTGAGTGCGCAGGCCACGCGCGAGGAGGCGCACGACGTCTTCGTCACCAGCGCCGCGCTGGCGTGCTGGCTGGGCGAGGAGCGCAGCTTCGACCCCACCGAGCACCTCGGCGGGGCCGCCCCCACCACCGGCGAGGCCAAGCGCATCAACCGCCCCGACACGGCGTCGTGATTGAAAATTGGCAATTGGTTGCCCAACGTTCGCCAATCACCAGCCCAAAATCTGCAATCTTACATCGCAATGGCTCATCCCTGGCACGACGTTCCGCGCGGCAAGGAGGCCCCCGACGCCTTCAACGCCGTCATTGAGATCGGCAGCGGGGGCAAGGTGAAGTACGAACTGGACAAAGACACCGGGCTGATGCGCGTGGACCGCGTGCTGCACTCCTCGGTGATCTACCCGGCCAACTACGGCTTCATCCCGCAAAGCTACGGCGACGACGAAGACCCGCTCGACGTGCTGGTGCTCGCGCAGGAGCCCGTCGAGCCGATGGCCATCCTGCGCGCGCGCCCCATCGGCCTGATGAACATGATCGATGCCGGGCAGGAAGACGCCAAGATCATCTGCGTGCACATGGACGACCCGGCCGTCAGCGACTATTGGCACATCAAGGACTTGCCGGAGCACCAGCTTCGCGAGCTCCGGCGCTTTTTTCAGGATTACAAAAAGCTGGAAAACAAAGACGTGCGCGTCGAGGACTTCTTCGGTCCCGAGCGCGCCCGCGAGGTCGTCGCCAGCAGTTTTGACTACTACGACGAGGCAATCCGCCCGAAGCTCTCGGAGCACACCACCAGCCGCGAGCCGAGTGTGGCGGAGGAGAGTGCATGAAGATGCGGGGACGTGCCCGTGCGGGAGCGTGAAGATGCGGGAGCGTGGCCATGCGGGCGGAAGGCGCGCTGGTGGAGGCCGGGCTCGCGCCGGGCGACGACGGAGCGCCTGTGCCGCCGTTCACAGTTGCAGCCGCACGCCCGCCGACGGCTCGAAGTGCCGCTCCGGCAGGAAGCGCCGCACGCCGCCGGGAGCGTTTGCGATGCGTTCGAAGGTGTAGCGGGTGCGCAGGTGGACCCACACGCCCGCGGGTCCGAGGCGAAAGGGCAGGCGGTAGTCGGCGTTGAAGGTGACGGCCGTCTGGTCGTCTGCTGCGCCGAAGGTGGAGAACACGTTGTCGAGCCCGGCCCGGTCGAGGCGTACGTAGAGGCGCGCTCGGGCTGCGCTCGTGCGGAAAAAGAGGCGCAGGTGGTAGCGGCTCAGGTCCTGGTCGCCGAGGTGGCCGTAGTAGGAAGATCGTAGCTCGAAGCGTTCGAAAAAAAGCAGCCGCACGCCCAGCCGCCATCCAGCGGAGTTGCCGACCGCCGAGAGCGGAACGTCGGTGGCACGCTCGCCGGGGGCGCCGGAGGCGGCCGGGCCGGTGGCGAGGCGCGCGCGCGGATTGCTCACCATGTAGAACGGGCCGAAGTAGCCGGGCGTGAAGGCGTCGCCGCTGTAAAAGAAGCCCCCCCGCACCGCGAAGCGCGCCAGCCCAGCCAGGTCGTCGCCAGCGAAGACGGCTCCGGCGCCGGCGCCCCAGCCGTAGTGGGTCAGCGTCGCCACGCTGGCGAAGGGGGCGAGCGAGATTCCGCCGGGCCCGAGTGCGTCGTAGCGCGCGTCTACGGCGAGCGCCGTCGGCGCTGCGAGGCTGTCGGCGTAAGCGTTGTTACCGAGCGGGCCGCCGGAGCGCAGGTCCAGGTCCGTGACGGCCGTGACGCCCACCTCGGTGGCGGCCAGCGCCGGCCGGGCGGCCCCCGCGAAGGGCCGCACCGCCAGCCGCGCGCCCGTCAGCCCGTCGAGGCGCACGTCGTCGGTGAAGAGGCCCAGCGAGAAGCGCCCGGCCCGTGCGAAGCCCTCCAGCCCCACGGTGCGCCGGTCGTAGGCGGTGTTCGAGCGGAAAAAGTGCACCAGGTGCCCAGCGGGGCCGAGGGTCATCTGCTGGATGGGCCCGGCGCGGCCGTAGAGCGCCGGGCCGCCGCCCGCGCCGGAGCGCGCGTAGCGGGCGTAGTCCAGGAGCCTGGCGAGGTCGTACGTTTCGTCGATGTCGCGCTCGTAGGCGCCGTAGATGCCGCCGCGCAGGGTGCCCTTCAGGCGGGCGGCGTAGCGGGAACCGGTGTACGCCGCCGCGCCGGCCAGCCGGCTCCGCCACTGCGGCCCAATCAGCGACGGGCCGGTGCGCAGACTCACGTGCCGCTCGACTTCCCAGGGGGCACGTCGTCCCGGCTCGCGCGGGTCGTCTGCCGAGCCGAAGACCACGGGCTGCGCGGCAACAGGGTCACACGCCCCGAGGAGGCCAAGCAGTCCGCTGCCGAGAAGAGCGGCGACCAGACGAACGAAAAAACGCGGGGGCACAGGCGAGCAGGACCGTCGGCAGAGAGGAAGCGAGGCCGCCGGCACGAGAGCGAGGGCGTCCTGCGGGCGGGGCGATGCAGCATCTCTCATTGTACCGTCGCTGAAGGCGCAGGTCAAGCGGGACGCGGGGCAAGCGGTGCGCGGGGCAAGCGGTGCGCGCGGCCTCGGCGACCTGGGCAGGCGTGAGCCGGACCGTGGCCCCCCGCCGCCGGTGACGACTTCCACCGGCACACCCGTTTTCCTCAAGGAGAAGATCTTTCCTCAAGGGGAAGATCGGCGAAGACGGAAGGGGCGGGGCGCCCAGCGCGAAATACGTTTTTCTATCGTCTAAAATGAGGTATTCGCCAAAAGGTACGAGCAGCCGCAAAAACATTTTTCGACCGAAGACGAGCCTCGTAGACGGGGGCGACGCCGGAGAGGCAAGAGCTCTTTCGCAAATCCCGTTGCGCCGCTGGTTTCGTAATCTTCTCGCCATTCGAGCCCGGCTGGGGACGTGGGGCGGGGCGAGGGTTGTGCGGGGCGGAAGCGGCGCTTATGTTCCAGATCGCCTTCCGGCGAAAGCGAAAGAGGGGCAGGAGCAAGTGTCATGGAGCGCTTGCGCTCGGCTGGCGACTGCCGGCGCCCTCTACTCATCGGCACGGAACACGGCCATGCACGTTCTCGACTGGATTGTTCTCGGAGCCTACGTCGCCACGGTCGTAGCACTCGGCTGGTGGGCCAACCGCCTCCAGACCGATACCGAGGCGTACTTCGTGGGCAACCGCGGCGTGCGCTGGTGGGCGGCGGGCCTCTCGATTATTGCCACTTCGTTTTCGGCCGCGTCGGTGCTGGGGATGCCCGGCTACGCCTACGCCGATGACATGTGGTACCTCCAGTTCCAGATCGGGGACATCCTCGCGGCGGGGATCGTG
>PXTS01000071.1 GCA_003022485.1 Bacteroidetes bacterium QS_8_68_28 | reverse complement strand
TTTTTAGATGTACGTCCCCGAACGCCCTTGTGCGTCCTGGAAGGGGCATGCCGACGGCATGAGGGAGCATCGCGGCGGGGGAAGCCCTCAACGTACATCTCCCCCCATAGTGCGCGTCCAGTCCGTCCGGTCCGTTCCCATCCAGTCTATCGCAGAAACAGAACCCGGGTGCAGGGCTCGCGAGTTGAATAGTTCTACCCAGAAGTCGTAATCCCATCTGCGCCAAATCGCACCCCCGCATCGTGTCCAAGCGGTCCATGATGTTCAGCCTACACCCACGCGCGCAGGGAGCGGCCATACCCTATGCATCTGCCGGCAGCGCTTCTGCTCCTACACCCACGCGCGCAGGGAGCGGCCTTGATCTACGCCATTACCCTCAACGGCGCCCCCCCTACACCCACGCGCGCAGGGAGCGGCCCCGTTCCGCCCGCTCCGCCAGCTCGCGCCAGCGCCTACACCCACGCGCGCAGGGAGCGGCCTGGGCCGGGTCCTGCTACGAAAGGCCGCTGGCGCCTACACCCACGCGCGCAGGGAGCGGCCGCCTCCCGAAGACTTCGCGCGCCGCGTCGAGCGCCTACACCCACGCGCGCAGGGAGCGGCCGTTGATGTGCGGGCGGCCCTCGCCGACGTTCTACCTACACCCACGCGCGCAGGGAGCGGCCTGGCTTCAATGGCCGCTTGGTTGGCGCTCGTCTCGCCCTCAACGACACGCTCGTACGGCCCCGCATCCTCCCGCGCCAGACGGTCGAGGGTATAGTCCTTGGTGTTGCCGTGGGTGGAATTACTTCTATTAGAAGTATTTCCCCCGTCGTCTCTGGAGTGCTGGTTCGCACCTGTTGGGTTCCCACGTCACCTCTTCCCGAGGCAGCCGCAGGACCTCAATCTAAAAACGCCCCGCACGGGGCGCACAGGTCTTTGCCGACAGGTCTTTGCCGAGCGGACAAGCGGGCCGTTCCCCACGCCGTTCCCCATATATTCCCCATAGAATTGCTTTTCGTCGCTTTTCGGCTCGTTTCAGTGCAAATGGGGGCGTTGTTCTTTCACCCAGCACAGAAGCCCGCAAACGCCGTTTTGGGCGCCTGCGGGCCGTTTTCGGGCGGTGCGAAAGGCGGGACTCGAACCCGCACGGGGGAGCACCCCACGAGGTCCTAAACCTCGCGCGTCTACCAATTCCGCCACTTTCGCCTCTGGGCACGACGGAAGCCGGTCTCAGACGGCTGCCTCAAAATCGCCCGGGCCGCCAGCGGTTCCTTGCGTATTGACTTTTGTGAGCGTGTTTTGCTCTTTAACAAAGGCCGTGCTGGAAACGTACGTTCCGAAAGTACCCGTTCCAGGAGCATCGGAGGCCGCTTGGGCTTGCTTAGAAAAGAGCCCTGCGGTTGCTCGCGCGTCGAAAGGCGCGCCCGGCGCGTTCCGTCCGGTTTTCAATGCTCCTTCGCTGCTTGCGTTCAGTCAGTCCCTCCCCGCGCATTGAACTACTGCCGCCGTTCTCGCCTTGCTTTGCGTGCCGCGTTGCAGACGCTCGGGACCGCGCTCCTCGTGCTGCTGGGGGCCGGTTGCGCGACCCTTTCCGGCGGCGATGACGGCGGCGGAGAATCCCCTCCGACCGCCTCGGCCGATACGACGCAGGCGGCCGACACGTCGGCTGCGGCGGTGCCGGCCACCATCGCGGCCGATCCCGCCGAGCGAGGCCGTCCCGCCGCTCCCCTCGACACTGTCGAGGCCGGGCGCTTCGACCAGGGGCGCCTGTGGACGTTCGAGAATCCGCCCACCGACTACCTGGCGGAGGCGTACGACTTTCGCCCCGGCGCGGATTGGTTCCGCCGCGCGCGGCTCGGAGCGCTCCGCCTGCCGAATTGTACCGCCTCGCTGGTGTCCCCGCGCGGACTGGTGTTGACCAATCACCATTGCGCGCGCGCCTTTGCCGCCTCGACGGCCGAGGAGGGCGAGCGTATCGTCCAGAACGGCTTCTACGCCGAGAGCCAGGCCGCCGAGCGCCGCGTGGAGGGCCTCTACGCCGACCAGCTCGTGGCCATCGAAAACGTGACCGACGAGGTGCAAAATGCTCTCGAGGGCGCGCAGACCGACGCGGAGCGCGCCGACGCCCGCGAGCAAGTCTTTCAGACCATCCGCGAGCGGCGCAACGCGGAGGTGGGCGAAGTCCGCGCGGCTCAGACCCTGCGCACGCAGGTCGTCGCGCTCTACGACGGGGCGCGCTACTCCGCCTACACCTTCCGCCGCTTCGAGGACGTGCGCCTCGTGATGATCCCTGGCGTGGACGTGGGCTACTTCGGCGGCGATCCGGACAACTTCACCTATCCGCGCTATACCTTCGACGTGAGCTTCTTCCGGGTCTACGGCGAAAATGGTGAGCCGCTTTCGCCGGAGGTCTTCTTCCCGCTCGACCCGGAGGGCAGCGACGCGCGCGAGCCGGTCTTTGCAGTGGGCAACCCCGGTTCGACGAGTCGGCTGGAAACGGTCAGTCAGCTCGAATTCCGGCGCGACGTGCGCGGCCCGGCGCTCTTGGCGGTGCTGGAGGCGCGCCTGGCGGCCTACGAGGCATACGCCGGCGAGGACCCCTCCGAAGCGGTGCAGAACCAGCTCTTTCGCTTGCGCAACGCCGTCAAGCTCTACCGGGGCCGTCTGGAGGCCCTGCGCGCCCCGTACATCCTGGCGCGCCGCCAAGACGCGCAGGCGACATTCCAGCAGGCCATCGAGGAAAATCCCGCGTTGCAGGAGCCGTACGGCAGTGCGATTTCGCAGATGAACCAGATCCAGCAGGAAAAGCGGGCGCTGGCGGATGTCTACCGCGCTTTTCTGCTTGTCCAGAACCCCAACTTCTCCTCGGCGACGGTGCGGCGGGCGCTCCTCGCGCGGCGTCTGCTGAGGCGTCGGGACGCGGGCGCTTCGGAGGAGCAACTCGCCGGGGTACGCGAGAAGCTGCGCAGCGTGGCCGACCAGCCGCCCGACCTGAACCGCCGCTTGCTGGAAGCGCGACTGCGCGAGGTGCAGGACAACCTGCCCGATTCGACCGTGCAGGCGGTGCTGGCAGGTCGCACGCCCGCCACCGCCGCGCGTGAGATCGTCGAAGAATCGGCGCTGCGCTCAGCGGAGGCGACGCGCGAGGCGCTCGACCAGGGCACGCTTTCGCTGGATGACCTCGCGCTGGAATCCGTCGGCAGGCTATACGCGCTCTTTCAGGACTTTCGGAGCGCGCGCGAGGGGCTGGAGGCACGCCAGGCAGAGGTCGCGCGCCGGCTCGGGCAGGCACGCTACGCGGCCTACGGCTCCGACGTACCGCCGGACGCGACCGCGACGTTGCGCCTCTCCGACGGGCGCGTAAAAAGCTACGAGTACAACGGCACGGTCGCGCCGCCGTATACGACCTTCTACGGCATGTTCGACCACTACAACGCCTACGGTGACGGCACGCCCTGGGACTTGCCCGAGCAGTGGCTGAGCCGGCAGGGCGCGCTGGATCTTTCCACACCGCTCAACCTCGTCTCGACCAACGACATCACCAGTGGCAACAGCGGTTCGCCACTCCTCAACCGTGACCTCGAAGTCGTCGGGCTCGTCTTCGACGGTAACATCGAGAGCCTGGCGGGCGACTTCATCTACCTGCCGCAACGCGCCCGCGCCGTCTCAGTGGACAGCCGCGCCATCCTCGAAGCGCTCGAAAGCGTCTACCGGGCCGAACGCCTCGTGCGTGAGTTGCGGGGCGCCCGCACCGAGGCCCCCAGCAGCGCCTCGCGGTAGCTTCGGAGGGGGGCGACCGACGATGTTCGCGGCTCCTAAGTAGGGCCAAAGAAAAACGTTAGTTTTGAGCCAGTCCAGCGGTGCGTAGAGCTTGCCGGGGAGAGAGGGCATCAAAGAACTCGCTGCAGGCGTC
>PXTS01000070.1 GCA_003022485.1 Bacteroidetes bacterium QS_8_68_28 | reverse complement strand
CTGGTGGCCTCGTAGCCCTGCTCCCAGAATAGCTCCATGACCTGCTGGAGCACCTCGTCGGGATCGAACGCTTTGGCGCGCGGCATGGGTCGTTCGGCAAGATCAGTCATGGAGAAAATGGGCCATATCGAAACGAGCGTTTTACTTCAATGTTGCGCGGAAGCGGCGAAAGACGTTCTCAGCGCGCTCAGGCCGGCGCGTGGCCGGTCCCCCCTTCGAGCAGGCGGCCCAGGTGTTCGAGCACGGCCTCCGCCTCGGCCGGCTGCGCGCGGAAGCCGACGTAGCCGTCGGGCCGGACGAGGTAGAGGCAAATCCGCCCGCGCGCCATAGCGGCGGTGCGCCGCGCCCTCGGGGTCGAGGAGCACCTCGGCAGCCCCGCCGCTGGCGGGGGCCGCCAGTTTGAGGCCAGCGCGCCGAACCAGAAGTGGACGTGCTCTCGTCACCTACGTATCGACGCGCGAGGGTTGGCTCTACTTCGCGGTTGTGCTGGACCTGTTTAGCCGCCGCGTTGTCGGCCACGCGATGAGGAAGGGACTCTCGCGCCAACTCGCCACGAGCGCTTTGCAAATGGCGCTCACGCGGCGCACTTTGCACAGCAACGGCAGCAGCCCCTCTGCCACAGCGACCAAGGAAGCCAGTACGCCTCTTCGGACTACTAAGCGCTTCTGGACCAGGCGGGGATCACATGTAGCGTGAGCTGCCGAGGGGACTGTTACGACAACGCCGTGACCGAAAGCTTCTTCTCATGCGCTCGAAGTCGAGCTTACCGGCCATCGCGACTACCAGAACCGCCCGAACGCGAAAACCGACGTCTCCCGGAGTACATCGAAGCGTTCTACAATCGAAAGCGCCGCCACTCGGCGCTCGGCTACCCGAGCCCAGCCGAATACGAGGCTCGCTTGCGCCCCCACCATCGCCGACTACCCCCGGGCTCACTGTCCACCAAACTGGGGGAAGGTGAATCGAATACCATGATGAGCAAGAAACGAAGCCCGATCAGTTAGGGCTATTCTCATAGAAGCTGTTTTGATACGCCGTTAGAAGCAGTTGAGGGCCAGTCGTAGCGACGCGAGCCGGACCATCGCTTTGCTCGTCTGCGCCAGTCGCTCGTACTCTTTCGAGAGCCGTCGCCAGCCGCCCAGCCAACTGAGCGTGCGCTCGGGCAACCTCAGCGCTTCGGCTCGACGGAAAAGCCCGGTTCGTCAGAGTCAGACTCGGTGATCTCCAGACGCACCCCGCAGCTTTTTTCTTTGAGGTCGTCTTCGAGGTCGCTGCCCCGGTAGGCTTTGTCGGCGAAGACCGCCGCGAGCCTCTCGCTTTTCGCGTCGGCCTCTTCGAGGAGATCGAGCGCGCGGGGCTGGCTCTCGTGTTCGTTGGCGGCATGTACGCCAACGGCCCACGTCCAGCCCTGCGTGTCGGTGACGACGTGGCGCTTGCGGCCCTTGACCTTCTTGTTACCGCCCGAGGAGCCGCACAGGCCGCCTGAACGGGTGATTGGCACGGATTGGCAGTCGATAATCACGGCGCTCGGCTCGGCTTCGCGCCTGGCCTCTCGGCGAGCTTCGCGGCGCGCAACGCCGAGCAGGTGCTCGACCACGCCGCGCTTTTTCCATTTGCGGAAGTAATAGCATCTGGCCGTCTGCCACGGCGCAAACGCGCCGGGCAACATTCGCCACTGGCAGCCTGTTTTGAGCAGGTAGAAAAGCGCGCCCAAGATGTCGCGCCGAAGGTCGTGCTGGCGGTGGCGCTGCGTGTCGAGGACGGCCTCGGGCACTTTGCCATTGGGAGTCCGCCGGGGTCGGAGCTATACGCTTTGCGCATGGCTTCGGCGGGGTCTTCGGTAGGAAGGTGATTCACCACCGAAAACGAGACGGACTCCCGTTCGTTTTTACCAGCGAAATCCAAAATCAAAACAGCTTCTTAGGCAGCCTGTATTTTGCCCTGTATGCGGGTATGTCCATAGAAGCCTTCAGGGGAACAGTGCTGTACGTGGAAGGCCAGTTGCCGGAATATCGGGATGAGCAAAAACTTATCGATATCGGGCTTGCAGACGCCCCCATTCTGGAAGCAGGAGTGAAAGTACAATTCTGAATAGGGCCCTGCATAACCCTACACTACCCCTGAACCCGGGCTGCTGCCGCTTTCCTGCACCCGCCCGCGGTAGAGCAGTTCGACTTCGCTGGTCGAGGGTGACGACACGAGTGAATGAAAACTCCGGCGTACGTTGCAGTTCGGCCGGTTACGATCAGAACTGATGGTTTCCCCGCCCGGCTCAGGTGAGTTTTTTCGATATGGCACTCCGAGGATCTCACAATGATACTAACTGTCCACACGGCCTTCGGGCTTATCGCTTTAGCTGCGGGGGCCCTGAACCTCGTTTCTCAGAAAGGAACGCCTCGGCACCGCCTCATTGGGTGGATATATGCCGGATCGATGGCGGGCCTCATCGGAACCTCCTTTGCCATTTTTGAGCTCTTCGGGGGCTTTGGACCATTTCACGCCATGTCGCTCGTCAGCGGCGGAACGCTTGCCCTTGCCCTGTACTTCCCCATGCGGCGGAGCCGCTACGACAACTGGCTGGAGCACCACTACATGTGGATTACCTGGTCCTACGTCGGGCTGGTCATGGCAACGGGATCGCACCTCTTTCAATACGGACCGCCGGGATGGCCCTCTTGGGCTCGTGCCGCACTATACTGGTTAATGGCGTCTCGGGCGCTTCGTATCTTGGCGCTACCCTTCGCGGCTAAGCTCAGCCGTTATGCCGCTCCAGAAACAGCATTGGTGGTCGCGAAGCATTGCAACTGTTCACGTCCAGAAGCAGGAGGTACTGCCTGTCATGAAAACGAAAACGATCAACCTTCGCCTCAGCGCCGATGCCGCCGAAATGTACGAATCCGCCTCGGCCGAGGAGAAGCGCAAGCCCGAAGCGCTCGTCAGCAGCAGGTTGCGCGAGGCCGCCCGGCACCGGGCGCGTGGTCAGTCACTCGAAGAAATCATGAGTGAGTTGAGTCGGAACGCTCGGGAGCGAGGACTCACTCTGGAGAAATTGGACGACATTTTGAATGAAGAGCAGCCGATCAGCTGCACGCAACGCGTTTCGCATCAGTGACGGCGAAACGCGAAGACAACGGACAGACCAGACCGAAAACCAGCGGAACCGTTGCGCACTTCCGTGCCGTACGTTGCGCCGACGATACGTTGCGCCGACGATCCTACCTCCGTCTCCTTCGGCTCTATGCCCCGCCTGCTTCCCGCTGCGCTCCTGCGCCGCGCAGCAACGCAAGCAAGCATCCTTCAAGCAAGTATCCTTCAAGCAAGTATCCTTGGAGTGCTCGTCCTCGCCCTGGCTGCCTGCGGCGGGGGAGCGGACGGCTCCGGCAATGACACGCTCACTGTCGAGGGCCGGGCGCCGGCCGACACCGCCGCCTCCATTCGCGGCGAACCGCTCACCCCGTCCACGCTCAAGGACCCGCGCATCGAGCAGCTCACTGCCGCCGAGCAACGCATCCTCCAGGACTACGTCAACCGGGGCATCCGGCGCGACTCGCTGGAAGATCCCGACAGTCGCCGTTCGCTCGGCGGCTGGCTCGACAGCAACCTCACCGTCCGCGAGGTGATTGCGCTCTACCACGGGACCGAGGAGATCAAGCCGCTTCCGCCCCAGCCGCTCCCCCGGTCGCCGGCAATACAACCGGACGACGGCTGAGCACAGCCGCGCATGGATTTTTAATAGAACCCCCGTCCATGCCGGGGAACTCGTCTCGCGTGCGTCCGGTTTAGGACGATCCCATACGGCCAGCTCCCTCTGAACTCCGTCAGGGCCGGAAGGCAGCAGCGGTAGGAGGTTGTAGCGGCGCGATATGGGTCGCTTGCCCTTTTTCTTTGTTCTCGGTGAGTGGCGAGTAGGTGCCGCTCGACGCCCTCCACTCACCGTTCAGCCCCTTCGAACTCCCCCTTTCCCATGCCTCCCGTGCTCTTCGCCCAGCAGGCGCCCGGCGGGGGCGGCCTGCTCTGGACGCTCCTGCCGCTCGTGTTGATCGGAGCGGTCTTCTACTTTCTCATCATCCGCCCGCAGCGCCAGCGCGAAAAGGACCGCCAGAAAATGATCAGCGCGGTCGAAACGGGCGACGACATTACCACCATTGGGGGAGTGCACGCCTCCGTCGTCAAGGTCGAGGACGAAAGCATCCTCGCGGACGTGGGCTCGGGCACGCGCATCCGCTTCGACAAGAGTGCCATCGCCTCCGTCGGCGGCGAGGAGCCGGGGGACGGTTAGGTCTGTCGGTGAGGGCTAAGAAACCTACCGCCTGTGACACTCCCCCGCCTACCCCCCAAAACGACGGACCTCTGCCCGGCCCGGGCGGTACGAATCGCGCCTCTGGCGCCCTGAGCGCAGGAGGCGCCGCTGTTTTTCCCCAACCGCCGCCCTCCATGCATGGACATCCCGACGACTGCCAACGGCCCTCCCAGCAGTAACGGAGACGACAGCAATGCGGAAGCGGCGGGCCGAAACGCGCTGGGGCCGGGCGCCTTCGACGACGTCGAGGATGCCCTTGCCGACCTGCGCGCCGGGCGCCTCGTCATCGTCGTGGACGACGAAGACCGTGAGAACGAGGGCGACTTCGTGGGCGTGGCCGAGCGGGTCACCCCCGAGCAGGTCAACTTCATGACCAAAGAAGGGCGCGGGCTCATTTGCGCGCCCATCACGCGGGAGCGCGCTTCCGCGCTTGACCTCGGCCCGATGGTGGACGAAAACTCCGCCCTCTACGACACGCCCTTCACCGTGTCGGTGGACCACCGGCGCGGCACGTCCACCGGCATCAGTGCCGCAGACCGCGCGCGCACTATTCGCGCTCTCGCCGACCCGGAGGCCACGGCGACCGACTTCGGGCGGCCCGGGCACGTCTTCCCGCTGCGGGCGCAGACGGGGGGGGTCTTACGCCGCGCCGGCCACACCGAGGCCGCCGTGGACCTCGCGCGCCTCTCCGGCCACGAAAGCGCCGGCGTCCTCGTCGAGATCATGAGCGAGGACGGCACGATGGCGCGCGGCCCCGAACTGCTGGCACGGGCGAAACGCCTGGACATGCGCATCGTCACCATCGAGGACCTGATTGCCCACCGGATGCGCACCGAGCGCCTCGTCGAGCGCGCCGTCGAAGGGGTGCGCCTGCCCACCGCCTATGGCGACTTCCAGCTGCACGCCTACTCCGACCAGCTCACCGGCGACGTGCACCTGGCGCTTACGAAAGGAGCGCAACCCGGCGGGGTCTTCAGCGAAAGCGAACCCGTACTCACGCGCGTGCACTCGCAGTGCGTGACCGGTGACCTCTTCGGGTCGAAGCGCTGTGACTGCGGCGAGCAGCTCGCGGCAGCGCTTGCCAAGATCGAAGCGGAGGGCTCAGGGCTGCTGCTCTACATGAAGCAAGAGGGACGCGGCATCGGCCTGCTCAACAAGCTGCGCGCCTACAAGCTCCAGCAGGAAGAGGGCATGGACACCGTAGAGGCCAACGAAGCCCTGGGCTTCGACATGGATCACCGCGACTACGGCATCGGCTGCCAGATCCTGCGCGACCTGGGCATTCGCCGGATGCGTCTGATGACGAACAACCCTAAAAAGCGCGTGGGCCTCGCGGGGTACGGGCTGGAGATCGCCGAGCGCGTCCCCATCGAGATCGCGCCCAATGACGCGAACCGCGACTACCTGGAAACGAAGCGCGAAAAGATGGGACACTTGCTGAAAGGGCTCGACGGCGGCCTCGACGAACACGACCGCGAGGTGCTGGGAAAGATTCTATGACGCCCCGCCCCACCCCCCTGCGGCTGCTCGCCTTGTTTTGCGCCGGAGCACTGGCGGCCGGGTGCCGGGCCTGTCTCGCTCGCCGGTTCGAAGGCGCATGAGGTAGGGGATTCCCCCAAATGCGCCGCTTGGCGGAACGTTTACGTTGCATTCGCTTTGCCATGCCCTTGCGCGCTCGGCGCCCCGCTTCCGGCGGCTCTTCGCCGGCTTCGCCCAAACGCACGCTACGCACACGACGATGGGACGTCCCGCCTTCCACGTGCTGCTGGTCGAAGACGACCGCGACGATGCCTTTATCGTGCGGCGGCGGCTCGAACAAGCGCCCACCATCGCCTGCGAGCTCACCTGGAAGACCGCCTACCAGGAGGGGCTGGAGGCGCTCTGCTCGGGACGCTTCGATGCGGCGCTCGTGGACTACCGCCTGGGGGCGCGCACGGGACTGGACCTGCTAAAGGCCGCCGTGGACCGAGGCGTGCGCACGCCGCTCATCCTGCTTACCGGCCAGGGCAACCCCGACGTGGACCGCCGGGCCATGCAGGCCGGCGCGGCCGACTACCTCACGAAAGCCAACCTCGACGCCCCGCTCCTGGAGCGCGCCCTGCGCCACGCCCGCGAGCGCGCTCGCTCCGAGCGCGAAATCCGCCGCCAGGCCGCCCTGCTCGATGAGGTGCAGGACGCCATCTGCACCTACGACCTCGACGGCCGCGTCACCTACTGGAACGAGGGCGCCCGCCGCATGACCGGCTACACAAAAGAGGAGGTGGGAACCCTGCACGACTGCGAGGACGGCTGCCTCTACGGCGCCGACCGCGAGACCGTCGAGCGCGCCTGGCAGACCGTCCTCGAAGAGGGCGAATGGACCGGCGAGATCGAGCAAACCACCAAGAGCGGCGACCTCCTCGTTGTCGAGAGCCAGTGGACGCTCGTCACCGGGGCCGGCGGCGAGCCGGAGGCCGTGCTGGTCTTGAATACCGACATTACCGAGAAAAAACGCCTTGAACAGCAGGCCCTGCGCTCCCAGCGCATGGAGTCCATCGGGCGGCTGGCGAGCGGGATCGCGCACGACCTGGGCAACCTGCTCGTGCCCATCCAGCTGGGCGTGAGCGTCCTGCGGGAGCGCTTCCCCGACGACGAGCGCGCCGAGCGGTCCCTCCGCATGATCGAAAAGAGCGCCGAGCGGGGTTCCGACATGGCCGAGCGCGTGCTCTCCTTCGCGCAGGGCACCGGCGGGGAGCGTCGCCCGCTCGACCTTGCCGGCATCGTCGAGGAAGTCGAGGATCTCGTCGAGGAAAGCTTTTCCGAAGACATTGCCTTCGAGTCGATCCTGCGCGAGGACCTGCCGCCGGTGCGCGGCGATGCGACGCAGCTCCAGCAGGTGCTCGTCAACCTGAGCGTCAACGCGCGCGACGCCATGCCCGAGGGGGGACGCCTCCTCCTGGAAGCCCGGCCCGTCGAGCTGGACGACGGCGATGCCCGCCTCCAGCCCACTGAGGCGGAGGCCGGCTCCTACGTGCACGTCTGCGTCGAAGACACCGGCACGGGCATTCCCTCCGACGTGCGCGACAAGATCTTCGAGCCGTTCTTCTCGACCAAGTCCTCCGACGACGGGACGGGCCTGGGCCTCTCGACCGTCTACAGCATCGTCACGAGTCACGGGGGGCTCATGAACGTGCAGAGCACCGAGGGGGAGGGCACGCGCTTCAACGTGTTCCTGCCGGCGGCCTCGCCGGAAGCGTTCGAGGAGGAAAAAGCCCCCGAAGACCAGGCGCCCGCCGAAAAAGACGCCCCCCGGGAATCTCCGCCGGGCGACGGCAGCGCCTCCGAAGAGAAAGAGCGCGTGCTGATCATAGACGACGAAGCCTTCATCCGCGAAAGCGCCGAGGCCGCGCTCGAATCCTGCGGCTACCGCCCCCTCACCGCCGCGCAGCTGGGCGAGGCGCACCGCCTCCTCGACGAGCATGCCGTAGACGCCATCCTGACCGACGGGGCCCTGGAAGACGGCCCCGACGGGCTGACGACCGCCGTGCGCGCCCTGAAGTCGCGCTGCCCCGAGGTGCCCGTCGTCGTCTGCAGCAGCCGCTCTGACGGCTACCCGGAGAAGGCCCGCGAGGCCGGCGCCGAGCACTTCCTGGCCAAGCCCTTCGACGCCGAGACGCTCCGCGAGGCGCTGGGGACGGTGCTCCGCAGGCAAGCAGGGCCCCACAGGCAAGCAGCAGTGTCCCGTGAGCAGGCGGCGCCCCGTGAGTAGCAGGACGACGGACGGACGGTTCGGGGAGGAGTAAATGGACGGTTCTCGTCCGGCAAGGACGGCGGCAGGACGAAGAACCATCCCCCCCGAGCGAGCGTAAGCGAGGAGCCTTGCGTTGCGCCCCGCTGCGCGGGCGGAGGGGCTGCCGCTCGTGTCCGGCTCCCCGCCCCCTCCCGCACGCTTACCCCCGAATGCGCTGGACTCGCCGCCTCGCCGCCCGCCCCGACGCGACGCTCCTCTCCGAGCGCGACCTCGCCGAAAACGGCTCTCCCGAGAACGGCTCTTCCGAAAACGGCCGCCCTTCCCCCGAGGCGCCCCATGCCGTCGTCGTCGGGGCGGGGCTGGGCGGGCTGGCGTCGGCGATTCGGCTGGGGGCGCGCGGCTTTCGCGTGACTGTTCTCGAACGGCTGGGGCAGCCCGGCGGGCGGGCGCGCGTCTTCGAGCAGGACGGCTTCACTTTCGACGCCGGGCCGACGGTCGTCACCGCGCCGTTTCTCTTCGAAGAACTGTGGAAGCTCTGCGGCAAGGAACTTGCCGACGACGTGGAGCTGCGCGAGGTGTCGCCCTTCTACCGCATCCGTTTCGACGACGGCTCTTCGTTCGACTACACCGGCGACCCCGAGGCGATGCGCCGCGAGGTGGCGCGCTTCTCGCCGGAGGACGTGACTGGCTACGAGCAGTTTTTCGAGAAGAGCAAAGAAATATTCGAGGTCGGCTTCGAGGAGCTGGGCCACGTCCCGTTCAGCCGCCTGCGCGACATGCTCAAGATCGTCCCGGCGATGGCGGCGCTGGGCAGCCACCGCAGCGTCTACGGGCTCGTCTCGAAGTACATCGACGACCCGAAGCTGCGGAAAGTCTTCAGCTTTCACCCGCTGCTGGTGGGCGGCAACCCGTTCAGCGTAACCTCCATCTACGCGCTGATCGCCTTTCTGGAACGCAAGTGGCGCGTGTGGTACGCCATGGGCGGCACTGGCGCGCTGGTGAAAGGGATGGCCGACCTCGTGACCGAGGAGCTGGGCGGCACGATTCGCACCGGGGCGGAAGTGGAGGAGATCTTGCTGGCGGACGCCCCGCAGAGCCAGGCCGTCGGCAACGCGCGGGCCACCGGCGTGCGCCTGACCGGCGGCGAGCGCGTCGGGGCCGACCTGGTCGTCTCCAACGCCGACGTGGGCTTCACCTACAAGCACCTCCTTCCCGAGGCGGCGCGCACACGCTGGACCGACGAGCGCGTCGACGGCCTCCGCCAGTCGATGAGCCTGTTCGTCTGGTACTTCGGCACGGACCGCACCTACGACGACGTGGCGCACCACACCATTCTGCTGGGGCCGCGCTACGAAGCGTTGCTGAACGACATCTTCCACGAAAAAACACTGGCCGACGACTTCAGTCTCTACCTGCACCGCCCGACGCGCACCGATCCTTCGATGGCGCCGGGGGGGCATGACGCCTTCTACGTCCTCAGCCCCGTGCCGCACCTCGAGAGCGGCATCGACTGGCGAACGGAGGCCGAGCCGTACCGCCGGAAGGTCAGCCGCTACCTCAGCGAGACGGTGCTGCCGGGGCTCGAGGCGCACCTCGTCACCTCGCGGATGCTCACGCCGCAGGACTTCCGCGACGACTACCTGTCGCTCAAAGGCGCGGCCTTCGGCCCCGAGCCGGTTCTCACGCAGAGCGCCTACTTCCGCCCGCACAACGCGAGTGAGGACGTGGAGCATCTCTACTTCGCAGGGGCAGGCACGCACCCCGGCGCGGGGATCCCCGGCGTGCTCTCGACCGCACGCGTGCTGGACACGGTCGTGCCCGAACCGGCGACGTTTCGCACCGAGAAATCGCCGTCATAGTACGCTGGACGGAGCTTTCACGGAACCGCGCCCCGGCAGCGCGGGGTTAGGCGTGCTCGTAACATATGGCGCGGCCTCGCCCGCCTCGCCTCCGTGCCTCGCCCCCGTGCCTCGCCTCCGTGAGCAACGCTGCCCCGAGCGACACGCCGCGCGCCACCCGTGGCCAATACGATCCCACCGCCATCGAGGGCCGGTGGTACGACTTCTGGGAACAGGGCGGCTTTTTCGAAGCCGACGAGGCCTCGGAGCGCGAGCCGTTCACCGTCATGATGCCGCCGCCGAACGTGACCGGGCGGCTGCACATCGGGCACGCCCTTCAGAGCACCATCCAGGACGCGCTCACGCGCATCGCCCGCATGAAGGGGCGTGAGGCGCTCTGGCAGCCGGGCCTCGACCACGCCGGCATTGCCACGCAGCACGTCGTGGAGCACCGCCTGCGCGAGCAGGAAGGCCAAACGCGCCACGACCTGGGCCGCGAGGCGTTCGTCGAGCGCGTCTGGGCATGGAAGAACGAGTACGGCGACATCATTACCCGGCAGATGCGCCGCCTGGGGGTCTCCTGCGACTGGAGCCGCCAGCGCTTCACGATGGACGAGGGGCTGACCCGCGCAGTGCAGGAGGTCTTTGTGAAGCTCTACGACGAAGGCCTCATCTACCGGGGCGACTACCTCGTCAACTGGGACCCGGAGAACCAGACCGCCCTCAGCGACGAGGAGGTCGACAACGAAGAGCGTGACGGCCACCTGTGGCACGTGCGCTACCCGCTGGCAGGCGACGACGGCCCCCTCACCATCGCCACCACGCGGCCCGAGACCATGCTCGGCGACACCGCCATCGCCGTGCATCCCGAGGACGAGCGGTACCAGCACCTCGTGGGGCGCACTGCGCGGCTCCCGCTCTTGGGGCGCGAACTGCCCATCGTCGCCGACGAGCACATCGACGCGAGCTTCGGCACCGGGGCGCTGAAGGTCACCCCCGCCCATGACGAAAGCGACTTCGAAATCGGCCGGCGCCACGACCTCGATTCGGTCAACGTGATGAACGGCGACGGCACGATCAACGAAAACGGCGGCCCCTACGAGGGCCTCGGCCGCTTCGCAGCGCGCGAGCAGATCGTGAATGACCTCGACGAGGAGGGCCTTTTGGAAAAAGTCGAAGACCACACCGCGCAGGTGCCCGTCTCCAGTCGCTCCGGCGCAGTAATCGAGCCGCGGATCTCGCGGCAGTGGTTCGTGGAAATGGAGTCGCTGGCCGAGCCGGCCGTCGAGGCCGTGGAGGACGGCGAGATCGACTTCTACCCCGAGCGCTGGGCGGGCGAATACTTCCGCTGGATGAACGACATCCGTGACTGGTGCATCAGCCGCCAGCTCTGGTGGGGGCACCGCATCCCCGTCTGGTACTATACGGACGCTGGCGGCGAGATCGACGAATCGAAAGGCTACGAGGTCGCTATCGAGCAGCCAGAGGCGGGCATGGTCCAGGAGACCGACGTACTCGACACGTGGTTCAGCTCGTGGCTCTGGCCCTTCGCCACGCTGGGGTGGCCGGACGAAACCGAATCGCTGGAGAAATTTTACCCGACCGACGTGCTCGTCAGCGGGTACGACATCCTGTTTTTCTGGATCGCGCGCATGGTGATGGCGGGCGAGCATTTTACCGGTCGGGCGCCCTTCCGCGACATCTTCATCACCGGCATGGTAAAAGACGAGCAGGGCCGCTGGATGTCCAAGAGCCTCGGCAATGGCATCGACCCGCTCGAGATGGTCGACCAGTACGGGGCCGACGCGGTGCGCTTCTCCTTGACCGTGCTCTGCGCGCAGGGGCAGGACATCAAGTTGGCGCCCTCGAAGTTCGAGATGGGTCGCAACTTCGCCAACAAGATCTGGAACGCCTTCAACGTCTTTGGCCAGTTCATGGAGGAGGACAGGATCTACGAACGGAAGCGCGACTTTGCCGAGCTGGAGCTGGCCGAGCAGTGGATGCTCACACGCCTGCGCGACACCGTCGATGCGGTCGAAGACGACCTCTCGCGCTACCGACTCAACGAGGCGCTCCAAAAAATCTACCACGGCTTCTGGAGCGACTACTGCGACTGGTACCTCGAACTCATCAAGCCGCCGTACGGCGAGCAGATGAGCGAAGACCGGATCGCGCTGGCCGCGTGGATCTACGAGCGCCTGCTGGAGCTGCTGCATCCGTTCATGCCGTTCGTCACCGAGGAGCTGTGGCATCGCCTGCGCCCGCGCGCGGAAGGCGACGCGCTCATCGCCGCCGGCTGGCCCGAAGCCGGCGCCCTCGACGCCGACGCCGGGCGCGCGGCTACCTTCGCGGCCCTCCAGGAGATGATCGAGAGCATCCGCTCCGTCAAGAGCGACTACGGCGTGGGGCAGGGCCAGGAGATCGCCGCCTCGGTGCGCGCAGACGGCGCAGACGGACTGGCGGGCGCCGTGCGCCGGCACGCCGATTACTTCGAAAAAATGGCCGGCGTAACCGAGCTGGCCGTCGGGCCCGACGAGGAGAAACCTCCTGCCAGCGCTGCCAAAGTCGCCGGCGAGAGCGAGGTCTTCGTCCCGCTCGAAGGCATGATCGACCTCGACAAAGAGCGCGAGCGCCTGCGTTCGGAGATTGCGGACAAGAGATCCTTTCTTGACGGCGTCAAGCGCAAACTCCAGAACGAGCAGTTCCTCAACAAAGCCCCCGCCGAGGTCGTGGAGCGGGAGCGCCAGAAGCGCCGCGACGCCACCGATGAACTCGAACGCCTGCGCGCCAACCTCGACGACCTCGGATAGGCCCGCCGGGCCGTAAAGGGCGCAAGGTACACGCCCCGGCCGACACGACTCCCTCATCTGCCCCCTTCTCCCATTCGTGAAACGCTCTTCCCTGCTTTTTCCTGTCGCGCTCCTGCCGCTGCTGGTGGTGGGACTGCCTGCCTGCGGCGGTTCCGAGTCCCCAAGCGCCGGTGCGCAGCTCACCGTCGAGGATTTTGCGTTTACCCGGCTCGAAAACGGAAAGCGCGTCTTCACCGGCGACGTGTACAACCCCAGCAGCCAGCCGGTGCAGCAGGCGCGAATCAGCGTCTCGCTCCTCGACAGCAACAACCGCCGGATCGGGACGACTACCATTGCCGTCTCCAATATCGCAGCGCAGGACACGACCTCTTTCCGCAAGGTCTTCGGCGGCGATCAGGAGGTGAGTGGGGCAAAAATGCGAAGCCTTACGGTAATGTGACAGTGATGTAGGCATGCCGGCAGGGACGCGCCTCTTTTTTTTGCGGCTCGCCGAAATGTGTACATAAAATTCACACCGGCGCGCGTTCTGCGCCGCGAGGCAGCGAGCGTCCGTGCCCGCACGGATGTGGCGCGCGCGCGGCAATCTGTGTCACGGCATGGCGTTCATGTAACACCTGCAACACCACCGCACTCGCCTGCGGCACTTCCGCCCGCGTCTTCGGGCATCTTTTCCCAGGGTTGGCATCGAGTTTGTGTTCTTTCCTTAGACCCGAGGAGGCAATGCCTCGGGAGAGGCGGAGGACCCCCGCCCGCGTTTTGCGCTCTTTCTCCGATGCCATGTTCTACGAGCAGCGCTTTTCGGATCTCGACGCGGCGGTCGATGAAGTGCACACGCGCTTTCAGAAGAAAATCGCGGAGCCGCGCACCAACGGAGCCGCCGATGCCTTCTGCCGCCTGCAGCTGGCCGTGCACGAGTGGATAGGCAACCTCATCGACCATGCCTCCTTCCGCGGGCGCGCTCCCGAGGTGCACGTACGCATCTGGAAGGAGCAAGGGCGCCTGCACTGCACCATCGAGGACAACTCCGAAGGCTTCGACCTGGACGGAGAACTCGACCCGAAGCGCGAAATGGTCAAGGAGATGCGTTCCTTCCCCGACGGAGGGATGGGCCTGCTCATGCTGGAGGCCGGAACCGAGCAGGCGGAGTACACCGCCATCGAGCACAACGGCAACCGCCTGACGCTCGCCGTGGTGCTTTAGCGCGCGGGGCGATTCGGTGCAGGGCGACCGGCGCGGGGCGTTTCTCTGACTGCTGACGCTCGCGCCCCAAGAAACGCCAAGCGCTTTCCAGGAAACGCCAAGCGCTCTGCGCTGCGCTCCTCGCGCATCAGTACTTCGGCACGTTGGGGTCTACTTCGTCGCTCCAGGCATGGACCCCGCCGGCGAGGTTCTTTGCGTCGAATCCTTTCTCACGCAAAAGCTTCGTCGCCTCCGCCGAGCGCCCGCCCGTGCGGCAGTGCACGACGATCTCTTCGCCCTTGTGCGCATCGAGTTCGCCCAGGCGCTCCTCGAGCTCGCCGAGCGGGATGAGCGCGCCGCCCAGGTTGGTAATTTCGTACTCGTGGGGCTCGCGCACGTCCAGCAGGAAGGGACCGTCCTCGTCGTCGCGTCGGGCGGCGTAGTCGCCTGCGCTGATCTCGGGCACGTCGTCGGAGGCGTTGCTCACGGCTTGTCCGTTTGGGGAATCGGAAGACGGGAGGCCGCAAAACGCTTCGTAGTCGATCAGTTCCGTCTGCTCCGGGCCGTCGGAGCAGACGGGGCAGTCGGGGTTTTTGTTGAGCGTGAGCGTCCGGAAGTCCGCTCCGAGCGCGTCCATCAGGAGCAGGCGCCCCACCAACGGCTCGCCGATGCCGAGCAACACCTTGATCGCCTCGGTCGCCTGCATCGAGCCGACCAGGCCGGGCAGGACGCCCAGCACGCCGCCTTCGGCGCAGGAGGGCACCAGCCCCGGCGGCGGCGGCTCTTCATAGGCGCAGCGGTAGCAGGGGCCGTTCTCGGTTGCAAAGACGGAGACCTGCCCCTCGAAGCGAAAGATCGAACCGTACACGTTGGGCACGCCCGCCATCACGCAGGCATCGTTGACGAGATAGCGCGTGGGAAAGTTGTCCGTCCCGTCGGCCACCAGGTCGTAGCTGTCGCCAATCACGTCGAGGGCATTGTCGGAGGTGAGGCGCGTTTCGTACCGCTCGATCTCGACGTGCGGGTTGATTTCGCGCAGGCGCTCTTCGGCGGCTTCGAGCTTGGGGCGGCCCACGTCGCCCTGGCCGAAGAGGACCTGCCGCTGGAGGTTGGATTCCTCCACGCGGTCGAAGTCCACCAGTCCGAGGCGCCCCACGCCGGCGGCGGCCAGGTACGTCGCCAGCGGCGAGCCGAGTCCGCCCGCCCCCACGATGAGGACGGACGAGGCTTTGAGCGTCTCCTGCCCCTCGCGTCCTACGTCGGGCAGCGTGAGGTGGCGGCTGTATCGCTGGAGCTCGTCGGTGGAGAGTTCGGCGTGCGTTGTGCTGTTCTGCGGCGGTACTGCTGTTTGGGGGGGCATCGCTGCGGTACGTGTTGTGGTGTTACGGTGCTACGATGTTGTGGTATCTCAAGATGTTTGCGGTATCTCAAGATGTTGTGGTATCTCAGGGGGCAGGCGCGGCGACCAAACACGGGCGTTTCCGCCCCCCACTCTCCCGCACCCAAGTGCCGCCAGCCACCGCCGGCACGATGGACACCTCCTCGTCGCCGTCGAGCGGCGTGTCGGCGCCGCCGGTGTGGCGGATGTCTTCGTCGCCGACGTAGACGTTGACGAAAGAGCGCAGTTGGTCGTCTTCGCCGTAAAGCTGTTCGCGAAGATCGGGATACTGCTCGGCGAGGTCGTCGAGCGCCGTGCCGACGGTGTCGCCTTCGGCTTCGGCGGTGGACTGGCCATCGGTGTAGGAACGGAGCGGGGTGGGGATGCGAACGGTGACGGGCATGGCTTCGCGGGGGCGGGTTTGGGGTTGAAGGTTTCTCGAGTTGGCAGAACGAGTTGCTGAAGGCGGCTTCTGCGCATCACGTTTCCGTTCGGAGCACACGTCCCCCTTGTCAGGATGAAGAGGCCGCCTCAGAAGAAGAGGCCGCCTCAGAAAGAGACGTCACTTCGGCCTGATGAAACTGCGAGCGGTCGGGGGCGAGCGTCCAAGCGGTCAGGTCGGCGGGCCGGCCGTCCTGCACCGACACGATGACGTAGGCGTAGCCGGGAAAGGGCGCCTCGGCGAGGTCCGTCTCGGACGGGCGCGCAGGGTGATCGGGGTGCGAGTGGTAGAAGCCCACCACGTCGAGGCCGTGCTCGTCGGCAGCGGCGGCGGCGGTGCGGTACGCCTCGGGGGAGAGCGTGAAGCGGCGCTCGCGGTCCTCCGCCCGTTCGTTGCCGGCGCGTTGGATGCGCGTCACCTGCTGTGTACCGTCATCGTCCATTCGCCCCAGCAGGAAGCCGCAGCCCTCTTCGGGATACGCCTCCCCCCCATGGCGGCGGATGGCTTGCAGCACGTCGTTTTTCGCTCGCATTCGCTCGCGGTTGAACGTTGAAGGTTGGAAAGTCTTCAGACCGAAACGATCTTTTCTTTTCGTTCGGGGGCGTGTCGTTCGGGGGCGTGCGATCCCTCCAGCGGGGGCTTCTTCGAGATTTTTGCCGGGCTACGTAGGTCGCAGACGGACCGTTTGCCGAGACGGACGGTGTCGAATGAGAAATTTTTAACTTTCACCCCAGAAATCTTCATTCAGGTAACGCGTGCCGGTGTCGCAGAGGACGGTCACGACACAGGCCTCTTGGCCGGCGTCGGCGCGCTCCTCGGCCACCTCCAGCGCGGCGGCGACGTTGGCCCCGGCGCTGGCGCCTACCAGCAGGCCCTCCGCGCGCGCCAAGCGGCGCGTCATGACGTGCGCGGCCTCGGTGGGGCAGGTGCGGTGCGTATCGGCGAGCTCCGCGTCGTAAATGCCGGGCGTCTCGGCAGTGGGCAAGTGCTTGAGCCCTTCAAGCGCGTGGAGCGGACCGCCGGGCTGGAGAGTGTGGCAGCGCGCGGCGGGGATTGCTTCGCGCAGCCGCCGCGCCGTGCCGACGAACGTGCCAGTGGTGCCGAGCCCAGCGACGAAGTCGGTCAACTGCCCGTTGGTCTGTTCGATGAGTTCGGGGGCGGTGGTGTCGTAGTGCGCCTGCGCGTTGGCCGGGTTGTTGTACTGGTCGGGGTAGAAGAAGCGTTCCGGCTCGGCCTCGGCGAGCGCGCGGGCCTGGCGGCGCGCCCCGTCGGTGCCGTCCATCGGGTCGGTCAGGACGAGGTCGGCGCCGTAGGCGCGCAGCGTGGCGAGACGCTCGGGCGTGGCGTTTTCGGGGACGAAGAGGCGCACCGGGAAGTCCATCGCCGCGCCAAGCATGGCGTAGGCGATGCCGGTGTTGCCGCTGGTGGCGTCGACGAGCGTCTGCCCTTCGGCGAAGGCACCGCTCCGCCGTCCCGCGCGCACCATCGCCCGCGCCGGGCGGTCTTTGACCGAGCCGCCAGGGTTGAGGTGCTCAGCCTTGCCGTAAAGCGTCACACCGCCGGGCAAATGCGCAGCCACGTGGGGCAGGCGCAAAAGCGGCGTGTCGCCGATGCGGTCGGTGAGCCGGTCGGTCGCATCGGCGAAAGCGGGCGGAGCCGTCTGGGGCGAGGCGGGCACGTGATGCGTGAGTCGTGATGCGTGACTTGCGATGCGTGAGGTCCTTTTCTCGGACGCCGAAAATGAGTTCGTGCGTCGTGCCTTTCGGAATGGGGCGGTTGCTTGGTAGAATCGGAGCGCAAGCGGTTCAGGCCGGCTTCAATCACGCGACACGGATCACGAGTCACGCAATGAAAAAGCCCCTCTCGCCGAAGCGGGAGGGGCTGAAGCAAGCAACACGGCAGCGGCGCTCATTGCGGCGGCGCGTACGCGGCTGTCCAGCCCGCCCGCGGAGGGCGACAGGGACAACAACAGCGACAGACGCAATCGGTGCGGCGCATGAGGAGGTGGATTTTTGTTTCAACAACTATTTTGGCGAACCTGCCGACGCGAAGAAAGTTCGCGCCTTTTCCGTGAACCCTCGATGGGCTCCCGCGCTCGAGCGGCCTCGCTCCCGCCGAGCACCGATGCGCCCGAGGACGAGACGCCGTAGCGGCCCGCTCGGGCGAAAACGCGGCGAAGGGCAAACCTGCGTCTGTTTGCGGCGGTAAAGGATACATTCCTCGTCGCCCGTGCACTCCCTGTACCTGTACGGGCACGACGTATCGTGCTCCCACGTTTTACTTTATCGCAAACCGTGGCCGAAGCGACGCTTTCCGACGATCCGGCGATCTCCGCCCCTGCGCCCTCCGAGAACGCCCCCCCCGATACCGCCGCGGCCCAGGAGCAATCCGAACTGCAAAAGCAGGTCGCGCGCCGCCGCACGTTCGGCATCATCAGCCACCCGGACGCCGGCAAGACGACGCTGACTGAGAAGATGCTGCTGCTGGGAGGAGTCATCCACGAGGCCGGCACGATCAAGGCACGAAAAGCGGACCGCCACGCCACGAGCGACTGGATGGACATGGAAAAGGAGCGCGGCATCAGCGTGACCTCCTCGGTCATGCAGTTTCCCCACGGCGGGCGCGTCCTCAACTTGCTCGACACGCCGGGTCACCAAGACTTCTCGGAGGACACCTACCGCGTGCTTACCGCCGTGGACAGCGCGCTGATGGTGCTCGACAACGCCGCCGGCGTCGAGCAGCAGACCGAGAAACTCATGGAGGTCTGCCGCATGCGCCAGATCCCGATTCTCACGTTCATCAACAAGCTCGACCGTGACGGCCTCCCGCCGCTCGACCTCTTGGAAGACATCGAGGAGACGCTCGGCATCGAGACGGCGCCGTTGTCGTGGCCGATTGGGATGGGGCGGCGGTTTCGCGGTACGTACAGCCTCGCGGGAAACGAGCTGCACCTCTACGCCAAGAAGCGCTCAGAGCAGGAGCGCCTGGACGTGACGGACCTCCAGGACCCGCGCCTCGACGATGCCCTCGGGGCGGACCCCGCCGACCAGCTGCGCTTCGACGTGGAGCTGGTTCGTGAGGCGGGCAACGACTTCGACCTCGACAAGTACCGCGCCGGGGAGCAAACGCCCGTCTTCTTCGGCAGCGCGCTGCACGGCTTCGGCGTGGAAGAGCTGCTGGACACCTTCGTCGAGATCGCCCCGCCGCCGCAACCCCGGCCCACGACCGAGCGGGCCGTTTCGCCGCAGGAAGACGACTTCAGCGGCTTCGTTTTCAAGATCCAGGCCAACATGGACGAACGTCACCGCGACCGCGTGGCGTTCCTGCGCGTGTGCTCGGGACGTTTCCAGCAAGGCATGACGCTGCGCCACCAGCGCACAGGGCAGGAGACGCGCACCGGCCGCGCGATGACCTTCATGGCCGAGGAGCGCGAGGGGGCGGAGGTCGCCTGGCCGGGTGACATCATCGGGCTGCACAACCACGGCACTATCAAGATCGGCGACAGCTTCACTGCCGAGGACACCACGCTCGTGGCTGCCGACGAGGAGCTTCGCTTTACGGGGGTGCCCAGCTTCGCGCCGGAGCACTTCCGCAAAGTCCACATCGACGACCCGTTTCGCGCGAAGCACCTCGGCAAGGGCCTCACGCAGCTCAGCGAGGAGGGGGCGATCCAGGTCTTCTGCCCCATGCACGGGGGAAGCACGTACATCGTCGGGGCGGTCGGGCCGCTCCAGTTCGACGTAACCATCGAGCGGCTCGACGCGGAGTACGACGTGGCCGCCACGCTCGGCGCGGCCCCCTACGAGCGTGCCCGCTGGGTCGAGGCGCCGGACACCAAGGACGGCGACGCGCTGCTGGAGGACTTCAAAAACCAGTTCGAGACGAACCTCTTTACCGACGCGGAGGGCTCGCTGGCGTACCTCGCGCGCAACGACTGGCGCCTGGAGCGCACCGTCGAGGAGTGGCCGAGGCTGGCGTTCCACGCGACGAAGGAGCACGTTTAGTCCGTTCGCGGTTTGACGCCGCAGCAACGCGCCCGCCGCAGCAACGTGCCCGTCGCAGGCGCTTCATCAGCCCTCGCGGGCCGCTCCGGCACCGTTCTCCTCGATAGGTTCCAGCCGGTAGAGCTTGCCGTCATCGGCGTCGGTGAGGAGGTAGAGATACCCGTCGGGCCCGGTCGCCACGTCGCGGATGCGGCCGAGCTCCTCGCGGAGCAACTCCTCTTGATGGACAACCTCTGCGCCGTCCAGCTTCACGCGCAGCATCTTCTGGTGGGAAAGGGCCCCGAGGAAGAGGTCTCCCTGCCAGCCTGGGAACTGGTCGCCGGTGTAGAACGCCATGCCCGAGAGTGCCGGGGAAGGGTCCCAGTACGTCACTGGCTGCGTCATGCCCGGCGCCTCGACGCCGCCGATGGGCGACTGGTCGGAGTACTCGTCGCCGTAGGTGACGGCGGGCCAGCCGTAGTTTTTGCCCGCCTCGACGAGGTTGAGCTCGTCGCCGCCGTGGGGCCCGTGCTCATGCTGCCAGATGGCGCGCGTCTCGGGGTGAATGGCCATGCCCTGCTGGTTGCGGTGGCCGTAGCTGTATAGCTCGTCGGGAATGTCCTCGCGCCCCACGAAGGGGTTGTCCTCCGGGATGTCGCCGTCGAGGGTGAGGCGCACGGTCGTGCCGATGGTGTTGGTCGAGTCCTGGGCGCCGGGCCCCTCGCCCCGTTGCCCGCGCTCGCCCAGGGTGACGACCACCGTGCCGTCGCCGGGAAAGGCGATGCGCGAGCCAAAGTGGATGTTCGACTCCACGAAAGGAAACTGCCGGTAGAGCGTCTCGAGGTCGGTGAGTGCCGTGTCGCCCTCGAGCTTCGCCCGGGCGAGCACAGTGCCCGCGTCCCCCTCGCCCGGGGCGGAGTAGGTCAGGTAGATCCAGCCGGTCTTCTCGTAATCGGGATGGATGCGCACGTCGAGCAGCCCTCCCTGGCCTTCGGCCAACACCTCGGGCACGCCCGAGAGCGTCGTGACGGAGTCGCCGTCGGCGAGGAGCAAATCGCCCGAGCGTTCGGTAATGAGCCGTCGGCCATCCGGCAGCCACTCCACGGCCCAGGGGTGGTCGCGCCCACTCATCATGCGCCGGACGCGGAACGTCGCCGCTTCGGTCTCGACGCTGTCGAGTACCACTTCGCCCTCGGCGTTGCGCTGCATGGGGGGAGCCTCGGCTTCGCCATCGAGGGCGCAGCCGGCGAGGAGGCAGGCGCCGAGTGCGGCGAACAGGGGCGCTGAAGGAATCAGGCGCATCGTAAAGAGCGGGGCTGTCGGAGGAAGGTAGTGAAGCTACGTGGGGTGGCGCGCACTTGCTTCATGACGTCTTCCGGAATCAGGTAGACGGCACGGCACGATTACCAGAATGATCGAGGGGGCGAAGACGCTCCCGAACCCCAGCGAGACGGCCATCGGGAAGCGAGACGGCCATCGGGATGAGCTGCGTGGCCTGGCGAGAGGTCTCCAGGAAAAGGGACGTCAGGCCGCCGAAGGTCGTTTCTTTGGTGCCTATACGTGTTCGTGTGTACACGAGCGACGCCCGCCCGTGTTCAAAGCGAGCCGCCGCACGCGGAGGCACTTCTTGAGCCACCGCCGTCTGCGCATCAGCTCACCGACGCTGGGGTCGCTCTGCGCCTTCGATTTTTTTCTCAGCGGCGGCGTGTACGCGGCGCACCGAGGTGCTCTGCCCGTCGGCCTGGAGCGTGTAGGCCAGTTCGTTGGCGAGGTCGGCGCACGCCCGACGCAGCTTCTGCTCGCGCGCGTTCACGCCGGTCACGTGCTGCCCGGCGCGTGGCGAGGAAGTCGAGGAAGTGCGCCTGGATGTAGCGGCGAGCCGGACGTACTCGCAGTCGTAGGGCGAACGGCCGGAGCGGTCGGCGCGGCGGAGCACGGCTTCGGAATCGACACGATGCGTCTGCGCGACGATTTGCCCCGCATCACTCATGTGCGCGACGGCGTCGTCGAGGATAGGGGCGCATTTTTTCGGCGAAAATATGACGCTTCGGGACGTTGCCGGGCGCGTTCGGGCACGACATGTCGTGCTCCTACGTTTGGTGGAGGCGTCGCACCGGCCCTCTTCCCGCTTCCTTCTCATTCCCCTTCCTTCCTTCACCGCCCGCTACGACCGCGACATTCTCGCGCTGGCGGTGCCGGCGCTGGGGACGCTGGCAGTGGGGCCGCTCGTCTCGCTGGTGGACACCGCGTTCGTGGGCCAACTGGGGCGCGTGCCGCTGGCAGCGCTGGGGGTCAACGCGTCGGTTTTTTCGCTGTCGTTCATCTTGTTCAACTTCCTCGCCTACGCCACGACGCCGCGCGTGGCCGGCGCCTACGGGCGCGGCGACCGGGAAGAAGCGGGCCGCGCGGTGGTGCAGGCGCTCACGCTGGCGGCGGGGCTGGGGCTGGCGGCCACGCTCGTGCTCGAAGCCGCCGCGCCGCTCATTCTGCGCGCGATGGGGGCGAGCGGCGACCTGATGCCGCCCGCGCTGCGCTACCTGCGCATCCGCGCGCTCGCCGGGCCGGCGGTGCTTCTGGTCTTGGCCGGGCACGGCGCGTTTCGCGGCTACCAGGACACGCGCACGCCGCTCTACGTGTCCCTCGCGCTCAACGCCGTCAACGCCGCGCTCGACCCGCTGCTGATCTTCGGCCTCGGCTGGGGCCTCACGGGCGCAGCGACGGCCACCGCCGGGGCGCAGTGGACCGGGGCGCTGGGGTTTCTGTGGCTTCTGCTCGTGCGGCAACGCGAGGCCAAGGGCCTCGTGCTGGCGTGGCCGCGCTGGCGGGCGCTCCTGCCCTTTATGAAAACCGGCTGGACGCTCGCCGCGCGCACCCTCGCGCTGACGGGCACGATGGCGCTGGCGACGGCGGTGGCCGCGCGCGTCGGGACCGCCGAGGTGGCCGCCCACCAGGTGGCCGCGCAGTTTTGGTCCCTCCTCGCGCTGGTGGTCGATGCGCTGGCGGTGGCCGCGCAGGCGCTCGTGGCGCGCTACCTCGGCGAGGAGAAGCCCCGCGAGGCGCGCGCGGTGGCGAATCGCCTGCTGGTGATGGGTCTTGCCGTGGGCGCGTTGCTGGGGCTGGGCTTCTGGGGGATGCAGCCGTTTCTGCCGGCGCTCTTCACCGACGACCCGGCCACGGCGCGGCTGGTGGAGAAGGTTTTCCCGTTCGTCGCGCTGATGCAGCCGCTCAATGCGCTCGTCTTCGTAGGCGACGGCGTCTTTCTGGGGGTGGAAGACTTCGGCTTTTTGGCAAAGGCGATGGCCGCCTCGGCGGCGGGCGCGGCGGTCGTGTTGCTGCTGGTGATGCCGATGGGCTGGGGCCTGGCGGGCGTCTGGTGGGGCCTCGTGGCGCTGATGGCGCTGCGGGCGGTGACGCTGGGCGTGCGCTACGGGCGGCCCGGGCTGTTCGAGCGGGTGGAGGCGGAAGGCGACGCGGTTTGAGTTTATGCTTGCAGCGGGACTATCATTTGAAATGCTCGATTGATGCAACAAGATTCCGTTATGTTCAGCGACGAATCGCCTACGCTCTCCGATCTCGTTGCGCACTCTGCGCCCGAAGGGGGCGGCGAGGAGCAGTCGCTCGAAGACCACCTGCGCGGCGTGGCCGAGAAGGCCGCTGGCTTCGCCGAGGCGCTTGACGCGGCAGAGGTGGCGCGCTGGCTGGGCTGGTGGCACGACGCGGGGAAAGTGCACGGCGACATTCAGGCGTACCTGCGCGGGCGTGGAGAGAGCAAAGACCACTCGAGTGTAGGAATGCTCAAGGGCCGCGAGGCGGCTACGCCAGCGCCGGGCCTCTGCTGCGCCGGGCACCACGGCGGCCTCTTCGACACCGACGACTTCGAAGGCCGTTGCCAGCGCGCCGAGCGCCGCACGCACGTTCCCGAAGCACTCGAACGGGCTGAACGTCTCCTCGCGCCGGTGGCCAAGGGCGACATGAACGCCGCGCCGACGCTCGAAGGCCCGCATGGAGAGCAGGCGATGCAGCTGGAGATGTGGACGCGTTTCGTGCACTCCGCGCTCGTAGACGCCGACTTTCTCGACACCGAGCAGCACTTCAACTCCGACGAGGCGGCGCTGCGAACGGTGACGCGCTCGCCGAAGTCGCTTCTGGACGACCTGGAGGCCGATCAACGGGAGCGGTTCGGCCCCCCGCAGAGTGAGGTGGACCGCGTGCGCGACGAGATCTACCGCGCCGCGCTGGATGCCGCGAATCAGGCACCCAGCCTCTTTTCGATGGCGGTGCCCACCGGCGGCGGCAAAACGCGCTCGGCGATGGCCTTTGCTCTGAAGCACGCCGCCGCGCACGGCATGAAGCGTGTGATCGTCGCGTTGCCGTACACGACGATCATCGACCAGAACGCCGGTGTGTACCGCAAAGTCTTCGGCGACGAGTACGTTTTGGAGCATCACTCCGCCGTGGATCGTAGCGATCTCTCCACCGAAGAAGAGCGAAAGCGCGTCCTCGCTTCCGAAAACTGGGACGTGCCGCTCGTGGTGACGACAACGGTACAGCTGCTCGAAACGCTCTTCTCCGACCAGAACAGCCGCCTGCGCAAGCTGCACCGCTACGCCGAAAGCGTCATCGTGCTCGACGAGGTACAGTCGGTGCCCGCCCCGCTCGTGGAGCCAACGATGTGGGCACTCCGTGAGCTGACGCGACGCTACGGCGCGTCGGTCGTCTTGTCCACGGCCACGCAGCCGGACTACGGCCCGGTCGGGCACTTCGAGGCGACGCGCATCATTCCCAAGGGCGCCGGGCTCTACGACCGCATGAAGCGCGTGCGTTACGAGACGGCCGTGGACGAAGAGTGGAGCGAAGCGCGCGTGGCCGAAGAGCTATGCACCGAGGAGCAGGCGCTCCTGGTCTGCAACACCGTCGCCGATGCGCAACGCATGGCCCGCGCCACACCCGAGGCGCGCCACCTCTCCACCAAGCTGTGCGGCGCGCACCGCGACGAGGTGCTATGCGAGGTGAAAGACGATCTGAAACACGGCCGCCCTGTGCGGCTGGTGGCGACACAGGTTGTGGAGGCCGGCGTGGACATCAGCTTCCCGCTGGTCATGCGCGACGCCGGGCCGCTCGACGCCATCATCCAGGCCGCCGGGCGCTGCAACCGTAACGCGGAGCGCGAGCGGGGCCGCGTCGTCGTCTTTCGACTGGAGGACGGCAAATGCCCGCCGCCGCCGTACCGCACCGGGCGCGACATCGCCATCGGCCTCTTGCAGGAGGGCATCAACCTGCACAGCCCCAACGCCGCGCGCCGCTACTACCGCCAGCTCTACGACAAATGCCCGACCGACGAGTACGGCATCCAAGCACTGCGCCAGCGCTTCGCCTACGAGCGCGTGGCCGAGGCGTACCGTATCATTCGCGACGACACCTTCGCCGTGGTGGTGGACTACGAAGACGGCATGGACCGGCTGGATGCGGCGTGCGACGCAGCGGACTATCTCGACTACGTGCCCCCCGCACACTGGCAGCGGCTGCGGCCCTACACCGTCACGCTGCGCAGCTGGCTTCATGAAGAAGCCTTTTCCGAAGGCATGGTCACAGAGGTCGCGCCCGACCTGTGGCGCTGGGACGGGCGGTACGACGACGCCTACGGATTGCAGTGGGAAAGCCCGGCAGCGGAGGCGCAGGTCTGGTGATGACACACTGTTGTCACCGGCGCATTTTACGTTCTACTTGCTGTTTTCGACAAGAAAGCCAAACGCCCGATGAGTTTTCGTGTCGTCGCTGGTGGAGACTTTGCCTGCTTCACCCGGCCCGAGATGAAAGTCGAGCGTGTCAGCTACGAGATGATGACGCCCTCGGCGGCGCGCGGGCTGCTGGAGGCGATTTTCTGGAAGCCGGCCATTGCCTACCGCATCCAGTCGATCACGCCGCTCGAGCCGGTGCGCTTCGTGCAGCTGCGCCGCAGCGAGGTGAAGAGCAAGGCCGGCGTGCCCGGCAAGACGAATTGGAAAAATGGCACGCCCGTCTCGCGCATCGACGTGGACGCAATGGAGAAGGGCCGCCCGAACGTGCCGGCCGAGCGTACGCTGCGCTCCACGCTCGCGCTCAAAGACGTGGCCTACCTCATCAAGGCGGACTTCGACCTCGTGCGCTACGGGCTGGGCGAGGCCGAAGAGCACGGCGAGCATGCGGCCAAAGCGAAGTACCGCGACCAGATTCGCCGCCGCATCAATCGCGGCCAGTGCTACCGGCGCCCGTACCTGGGCTGCCGCGAGTTCGCCGCGTGGTTTCGCCCGCCGGAAGAGGGCGACACACCCGCCCTCGGCACGCAGCCGCTCGGGCGAATGCTCTTCGACATCCGCTTCGACCCGGTGGATGCCTCCGTCAAGGATTACGATGCCACGCCGCACTTCTTTTCTGCCTCGCTCGACGGCGGCGTGCTCCACGTCCCGCAGGAGCCGTACGAAGACACCATCGCCGCCAAGCACTGACGCCACCCCAAGCGCCCCGCGCCATGCTGCAATCGCTGGTCGAACTACACGACAAGGTTATTGACGAACTGCCGCCGGCAGCCTACAAGGAGCGGCCCATCGGCTGGGAGGTCGAACTGTCGAGCGCGGGTGAACTGCAAGGTGTGCCAGTAGAGGTTTCAGATCGCAAGAACGTACCCAACCATGAACGCTCTGGTAGGGCCTCTCGTCCGCGCCTGATTGATACGGCTGAATACGTGTTGGGACTTCCCGAAGAAAACAAGGAGTCCCGGGCCAAACGCCACCACGAAAACTTCCGTGATCTACTCCAGCGTGCTGCCGACGAAACAGGCATTGACGCGCTGAAAGCATACCTCAACTACGTGGAGCATTCCGATGTCGCGGACTTGCCGGAGGAAATGGGCCGCCGCGACATCGTCTTGATTAATGTCGAGGGAGAGGCTGTGCACAAGCGTCCAGACGTACAGGCGTGGTGGTCTGACTACATAGACGAGGTCAAAGGCGAGAAGATGACGGAGCATGGCCCTTGCGCGGTCTGTGGCGAGGAGCGGCCTATCGCACGGCTCCACGGCAAGATCAGACGTTTCGACTCCAAACTCATTTCGTATGATAAACCTGCTTACCGTTCTTACGGAAAGGAAAAGTCTTACGGTGCATGGACGTGCCAGAAGTGCGCGCGCAAGATCAGCCGCACGCTTTCGTGGCTCTTCGACTCCGAAGATCACCGCTACTACTTCAACAATGTCTCGTGGGTGTTCTGGACGGAGGATCCCGCGCCGGCCATCAGCCTGCAACCGCTCAAGGACGGCGACCCGAACAAAATCAAGCGTCTGCTCTCCGGCTACTACGACGGCACGCTTTTGGAAAACGACACGCCGCTCTGGGCGCTGGGCATCGAGTCCAACGAGGGCCGCCTGATCGTCAAGCACCAGTGGCGCAAGACCACCGGCCGCGTGCAGACGAACCTCGCGCGCTACTTCGACGCGATGGAGACGGGCGGGCAGTACTTCGGCGCCACGCGCTTGATGATGAGCCTCATCCAGACGGCCAGCGGCAACCGCACGCCCGGCGACATTCCCGCTTGGATCGAGGCGGGGCTGATGGACACGGCCCTCACCGGACGCCCGCTCGCCGCGCCCTTTCTGCTCACCGCCCTCGACCGCAACCAGGCGCTCGGCCGCGTCTCCGACCCGCGTGCCGCGCTCCTTCGCCTCTACCTCATCACGCACGAACATGCCATGCCCTCTGCCCTCGACCCCGACCACGAACGCCAGTCCTACCACCTGGGCCGCCTCTTCGCCACGCTCGAAGAGATCCAGGAAGCAGCCCACCACAACCTCAACACGACCATCACCGACCGCTTTTTCAAAAGCGCCTCGACCTCGCCGCGCAGCGTCTTCGGCAATCTGATGAGCAAGGCGCAGGCACACCTGTCCAACCTGCGCAAAAACAAGAAGGGAGCGTACAAAAACTTACAGAAGCAGCTCGGTGCGGTGACGAACCGTATCCACGACTGGCCAGCCACGCTCACGCCCGAGGAGCAAGCCTTTTTCTCCCTCGGCTACTACCACCAGCGCGAGGAACGCTTTTCTGGAAGTCCCGACGCCGAGACGGCCGATGCCGACGCAAACGAATCCGACGAGCAGCCCGCTTAGGACCCGAGCCGCTCGCCGGTCTATTTCTCTTTTTCCCTCTCTCCCTTTCCCGCTGACCCCGAATGTCCCACACCGACGCCTCCAAACGCCACGACTTCGTCTACTTCTTCGAGGTGGCCGACGGCAACCCCAACGGCGACCCCGACGCGGGCAACCTGCCGCGCACCGACCCCGAGACGATGCAGGGCCTCGTCTCCGACGTGTGCGTGAAACGCAAAGTGCGCAATTGGATCGATGCCTCCGAAGACGCCAACGCGCCCGAACATAAAATCTACGTTCGCGAGGGCGATGTGCTCAAAAACAAACAGCAAGACGCCTACACCGCACTCGACATCGAGGACGATGACGCTGAGCGCAAGGACGTGGAAAACGCGCGCGCCTGGATGTGCGAGCAGTTCTACGACATCCGGACGTTCGGGGCCGTGATGAGCCATTCGGAATTCAACTGCGGTCAGGTCCTCGGCCCGTTGCAGTTGACGTTCGCGCGCTCGGTCAACCCGATCTCGCCGATGGAGGTGTCCATCGTGCGCTCGGTGCCGCTCTCTGAGGAGCAGAAAGAAGACAAGGGCGACATGATGTTCGGGCGCAAGTCCATCGTGCCATACGGGCTGTACTGCGGGCACGGCTTCTACAACCCTACCGCCGCAGAGGACACCGGCGCGACGGACGAAGACCTCGACCTCTTCTGGCAGGCGCTCGTGAACTGCTGGGAGCTGGACCGCTCGGCCAGCCGCGGGCGCATGGCGCCGCGTGGCCTGTGCGTCTTCAGCCACGACAACAAACTCGGCAACGCGCCGGCGCACCAGCTCTTCGACCAGGTTACTGCCGAGAAGAGCGGCGACGTGGATGCCCCGCGCTCCTTCGACGACTACGACGTGGACGTGCCCTCCGGCGACGCGTTGCCCGACGGCGTGACGCTGACGTGCGTCATCGACCCGCGGTGAGCTCTTCGCCGCCGACCGGGCGTGCCCACGAAAACCGGGGGCAGTCCGCGAAACGCGCTAACTCGTTGTCCCACAAGCTCTCCCTCAAATGACCTATCGGCAACGCGTGGCTCGCAGCAACGCTACGGGGACAGGTCCGCGAAAGCGGGCTTGCAATCGCGTGCGCCACAGCATACTATGACAGGTGCTACAGCGCCCGTCCTTCGGGACGGGCGAGGATTGAAAGGATATAACGAAAGAGACAACAGCAACGGTGGTGGGACAGCGCCCGTCCTTCGGGACGGGCGAGGATTGAAAGGAAATCGTGGAGGGCGAGGTCTCCGTCTCGCCTTGCACAGCGCCCGTCCTTCGGGACGGGCGAGGATTGAAAGCCGAGCCAAGATGGGACCACCTCACCACGCAAAGGACAGCGCCCGTCCTTCGGGACGGGCGAGGATTGAAAGCCCGTCAGAGTGTTCGTAAAGGTCGTGGTTTTGAATACAGCGCCCGTCCTTCGGGACGGGCGAGGATTGAAAGAACTCGACTTTTCCCGCTCGAAGCACTTCCAGATCACAGCGCCCGTCCTTCGGGACGGGCGAGGATTGAAAGACTTCTTCGGGCGCATCGTCATCACGACCGATGTGGACAGCGCCCGTCCTTCGGGACGGGCGAGGATTGAAAGAACGGCGAGTCGTCGCCTATCTGCGAGGCCGTTAACAGCGCCCGTCCTTCGGGACGGGCGAGGATTGAAAGCCCGCCATGACGAAGCGGAAGGCGTCACTCCCCTGACAGCGCCCGTCCTTCGGGACGGGCGAGGATTGAAAGGCCCGCCGCAGGGGAGTGGTTTTCCCCAAGCTCGTACAGCGCCCGTCCTTCGGGACGGGCGAGGATTGAAAGGAGTGTGGCGTACAAGTTGGAAGCGCTGACCAGCTACAGCGCCCGTCCTTCGGGACGGGCGAGGATTGAAAGGACCACTACGCCACTCGCTAGAAAGCGCGCTCTCACAGCGCCCGTCCTTCGGGACGGGCGAGGATTGAAAGGACAT
>PXTS01000069.1 GCA_003022485.1 Bacteroidetes bacterium QS_8_68_28 | reverse complement strand
CGTGGCCGCCGCCGGCGACGGGGCCGCCATCGCCGAAGTCAACTGCGAGACCGACTTCGTGGCGCGCAACGACGACTTCCGCGCGTTCGCCAACGGCCTTGCTGACCTCATCCTCGAGGAGCGCCCCGACGACCTGGACGCGCTAATGGAGCTTCCCTTCGACGGCGACGCGACCGTCGAGCAGGCGCTAACGGACCTGACCGGCCGCATCGGTGAGAAAATCGCGGTGCGCCGTTTCCAGGTCATCGAGACCGAGGGCGGCAGCGAAATCGTCTCGTACGTGCACCCCGGCTCGCGCCTGGGCGTGCTCGTGGAGCTGGGCAGCAACGGCCAAGCCGATGAAGGGGCGCTCGAAGACGCGGGCCGCGACGTGGCCATGCAGGTCGCCGCGCTCGATCCCGTGGCCACCTTCCGCGAGGACGTGCCCGAGGAGGTGCGCGAAAAAGAGCGCAACATCGCCCGCGAGGCGGCCCTCGACAGCGACAAGCCCGAGCACGTCGTCGACAAGATCGTGGAGGGCAAGCTGCGCCGCTTCTTCGAAGACAACGTCCTCGTCGAGCAGGCCTTCGTGAAGGACGCCTCCAAAACCGTCCGGGAGCGCCTCGACGAGGACGGCGCCGAGATCAAACGCTTCGTGCGCTACGCCCTCGGCGACTGACTTGCTCTTTCCCGACCGACCTTCGCTTTCGACACTGCAGGGCACATTCCCGAACGCCCCGGGATGTGCCCTTTTCTGATGTGCCCTTTTTCTATAGAAAAGGCCGCCGGGCGCTTCGGCATCCGGGCGCTTCGGCATCCGGGCGCCGCGGCCTTGCGTTCCCTCCTTCACTCCCGCACGCGCTCCCTCCTGTTCATGAACACCCGCCCCGAAAGCGCTCCCGAAGACCGCCGCCAGCGCGTCGTGCTGAAAGTCAGCGGGCAGGCCCTCCTGGGCAACGACAAGGAGTTCGGCATCAGCGACGAGACGCTGCGCGCCTTTTCCCGCGACATCGCCGACGCGGCCAGTGTGGAGGGGGTCGAACTCGCGCTGGTCGTCGGCGGGGGCAACCTCTTTCGCGGCGTCGAGAGCGCCATCGGCGGCATGGCCCGTGCCAATGCCGACTACATGGGCATGCTCGCCACCATGATGAACGCCCTCGCGCTCCAGGACGTGCTCGAACAGGAGGGCCTGCAGACACGCCTGCTCAGCGGGCTGGACATGGAAGAGATCGCCGAGCCGTTCATCCGGCGGCGCGCCATTCGCCACCTCGAGAAAGGGCGCGTCGTGCTCTTCGGCGCGGGCACAGGCAACCCCTACTTCACGACCGACACGGCGGCAGTGCTGCGCGCCCGCGAGATCGGGGCCGACCTCATCCTGAAAGGCACGCGCGTGGGCGGCGTCTACACCGCCGACCCCGAGACGGACCCCTCCGCCGAGCGCTACGAACGCGTCCACGGGCACGAGGTCATCAAAAAAGAGCTCGGCGTGATGGACGCGACGGCCTTCACGCTCTGCCAAGAGTCGTGCCTGCCGATCACCGTCTTCGACCTGCGCACGCGCGGCAACGTGCGCCGCGTGCTCGAAGGCGAGGCGCTGGGCACGCGCGTGCACTGGGAGTCTGGCGACGGAACGCCCGCCGAGATGGCCGGCGATGCTCCCGCCGAGTCCGTCGCCGAAAAGGCTGCGACCGAAAAGGCTGCGACCGAAAAGGCTGCGACCGAAAAGGCTGCGGCCGAAGAAGAGGCGGAACCGAACGCGTGAAACGCCCTCCCCGCCGCCGTGTAGGGGCATCGTGCCCCCGTAGCCCCGCCGCGCCCCCATACTGTTCAAACACGCCCCACCCCGCAATGGAAGCCGACCTCATCCAGCTCGCCCTCGACGACGCCGAGGAGCAAATGCAAGAGTCCGTGAAGCACTTGCGCGCGGAGGTCGGCACCATTCGCACGGGCCGCGCCAGCCCGGCGATGCTCCAGAACGTGACCGTCGAGTACTACGGCAGCCAGGCGCCCTTGAACCAAGTCGCCTCGGTGAGCGCTCCGCAGGCGGACCTGCTGCTGGTGCAGCCCTTCGACACCGACTCGCTGCACGACATCGAGCGCGGCATCATGCAGGCCAACCTGGGGCTCAATCCCTCCAACGACGGGCAGGTGATCCGCGTGCCCGTGCCGCCGCTCTCGCAGGAGCGCCGCGAGGAGCTGGTCGAAAAGACGCGCACCCTCGGCGAGGAGGCGAAAGTCTCGATCCGCAACGTGCGCCAAGAGACGAAAAACCAGATTCAGGACATCCAGCAGAGCGAAAACCTCTCGGAGGACGTACGCTACGCCGCCGAGGAGGACCTCCAAGACCTCACCGACGAGCACACCGAAAAGGTGGATGCGCTCCTGAAGAAAAAACGCGACGAACTGATGGACGTGTGAGGCGCTTTGCGGCGGACCACGGGCGGCGGACCACGGGCGGCGGACGGTCGTACGGTAGCACGTGTTGCTTGACGACGTGTAGCCATCGACGATGTGTAGCCACGCCTCGCCGAGCAGCCAATCCAAGACCGGCAATTCAAAATCTAAAACTCCCGGAGGGGTGCCCGAGCGGTCGAAGGGGCTCGCCTGGAAAGCGAGTGTGCCCCCAGCGGGTACCGAGGGTTCGAATCCCTCCCCCTCCGCCTTTTTTAGCCGCCAGCATTCAGGGGTCGGCGATCAGATTTGTTTGAGATTGTCTACGGTCTGCCCTACGCTCTGCCTCCACTAACTTCCTTTCCTTCCACTCCTGACAGCTATGCTTGCTAAACGCGCGGCTTTCACACTGGTATTGAGTGCTCTTTTCCTGGTAGCAGGTTGTAACATGGTCGGGGCGGATTCTCCTAAATCAGGTACGCTCGACCTTGCCGGAACCGTGGAATTTGCGGAAATTGAGGGGGGGCACTGGGTGATTACGGAAAATGGGGAAAGCTACGTTCCGCTGGAATCACTCCCCCAAGGTTTTCGCACCGAGGGATTGCCCGTGCGAGTCACCGGCCAGATCAGGAAGGATGCAGTCAGCATCTGCCAGTGTGGCCCGGTGGTCGAAATCAAAGACATCGAGCGGAGGTAGTCCGTCTCGGGAACGTAGAAGAGCGGCGGCCCGCCCTGGTCGCCGACCATGTCCTCATTCGCCCCTCCTGCATCGCCGACCCGAGACCGCTTCCGTGGAGTCACGGCTTCAGGCTGACGCCCAAGATCCACCATCGCCCAGGCATCGGCGCGTCGAAGACATCGGCGTAGTCGTGGTCGAAGAGGTTGCGCACCTCCAGCGACAGCCCGAGGCGCGCGCCGCGCACGGGCACCCGGTAGGCCGCGCGCCCGTGCAGGACGCCGTAGGACCGGCGCGCGCGGCGATCTTTCCATAGCCCGCGCAGGCCCAGCGTGGCCCGGCCGGCACGCAGGCGCGCGGTGCCCTGCACGAGGTGGCGCGCGTGACTGGGGGTGTACTTGTATTCCGCATCGCTGTCGGTGCTGAGGTCGGAGCCGAGGAGCGTGTAGGCGCTGGTCAGGTGCAAGCGGGTGGCCTCGCCGAGAGAGCGACGCGCCTCGGCCTCCAGTTCGAGCCCGCGCTGCCGGGCGTTCAAGACGTTGCGCGCCACGAATAGCTCCTCTTCGGGGCGCTTTGCGTAGTCGATCAGGTCTTGGGTGTCGCGGTAGAAGGCCGTCGCGTGCAGCGTAAGGCCGGGAAGGGGGTACAGGTCAGCCCCCGCCTCGTACGACCACGCCCGTTCGGCGTCGAGGGCGGGGTTGCCGAGGTTGCCGGCGGGCTCCTCGACCTTCGTGTCGATGTAGCGTTCGGTATAGGTCGGGGCGCGCACGGCGCGCGCCACGGCGGCACGGAGCGTCAAGTATCCGGCCGGCGTGTACGCGAGGCTCGCCTGAGGGGCTAATTCGAGCCCGTAGGCGTCGTCGTAGTTGGCGCGCGCGCTCCCCCCGATCCAGAGGGGCCGGGACGCCTGCCAGCGTCCCGACACGAACACTCCGCCGGAGAGGTTGCGGTGGTCGCCCATCGTAGCGCTGTCGATGCCGCGCCACTCGCCGCTGGCCCCGCCGGTGAGGCGCAGGCCCTCGGCCACGCGGCGGCTGGCATGGAGCTGCGCGGTCGCCTTGCGACTGTAGTCGCGCGCGCTACCGCCGCTGGCGGCGGGGTTGTATACGTAGAGCCCCTGGTGCTGCTTGGCGGCAACCTGCGCGGTCCACCGGGTCGGCTGCTGGGTCGAGTTGCGCAGGCGCGCCTGCACCCAGTAGGTTTGGTTGTCGCTGCGGGCGCGGTCGCTGTCGAAGTCGGTGTAGAAGTGGTAGGCGTTGAAGTTGCGGCGGTCCATCCCAACCCGGGCATAGAGGGTGGCACCGCCCAGCTCGTCGCCGAGGCCTCGCCGCGCAGCCAGCGTGTGCGTCTGCCGCTCAAAGTCGGTGCGGAGCCGATCACCGCCGCTGCGTACGGGCGTCCCGTCCGGCGCGGAGATCGGCTCGCCGTCGGTACCCTGCCAGGCCGTCGCAGCGCCGAAGGCCGTCCGTCCGCGCTCGTAGCGTGCGGCGGCACCTGCGTCGTAGAGCGCGTGCGCGCCGTACTGCATGCTTCCTTCGCCCGTCCAGGCCGCTGTTGCCGCACGGTCCTCCCCCGCCTCCGCGCGCCGGCCCGCGTGCGTGATGACGTTGATGACGCCGCCTACCGCGTTGGGGCCGTAGAGCGCGGCGGCCGGGCCGCGTAGGATTTCGATCCGCGCTACCTCCGAGAGGGGAACAGGGAAGTCGCTCAGGTAGTGGCCCGTCTGCGGGTCGTTGAGGGGCACGCCATCGAGAAGCAGCAAGACGCCCTTGAAGCTGGAGCCGCGCATCGTGTAGTCGCTCTGCACGCCGAAGCCAGCACGGCTCTGAAGCTCCACGCCGGGCGCGGAGCGCAAGACCTCGTCGAGCGAGAGAGCCGGCTGGGCGGCGATGTCCTCGGCGGTGATCACGGCCACGCGCCGCCCGGTGTGGCGAACGGTCTCGAGCCGCCGGGTGGCCGTCGCGACGACCTCGGGGAGCTCAGTGGCGGCCCCAACGGTGTCGGAACGAGCAGGCTGCGCGCGGGCAGAGCGCCCACCGAGACTGAGCAGGAGAGACGCAAGAAGTGCGAAACACGCAAAGAGCAGAGGTGAAAAGTACTGCTGGGAGAACATCGGAAGCGAGTAGCGAAAGAAAAACGAAAGCGAGTATTCGGCAAGTGAATAACACCTCAACATCTTCGAGGTGTCTGATAAGTTCGACGATGTGAGGACCAGAGAGAACGTCGGTGATCGAGTGCACGTAGGGTACGGGAGAACGGGGCTGATGTCGTCAGCAGAGCGGCTCGCGAGCGATGTCACGGTCCGCATACTGCCCGGCGTCAGACCCGTTCTTTTAGACTTGTTCGATTTTTGTCATGTACTGTGGCCGAGCGTTTAGGCGCCCCGCGCGACGCTGACCGCTGACTCCCGACCGCTACCCATGATCCACAGCATGACCGGCTTCGGGGAGGGCGCCGCCGAGACGGACGGCACCGAGGCGCGCGCCGAGTTGCGCTCCGTTAACGCCCGCCACCTCGACCTGAAGCTGCGTCTCCCCGACGTGCTCCGTCCCCGAAAGAGCGACGCCGAGGCGCTGTTCAAAAACCGCTTCGCGCGTGGGCGCATCACGGCAAACGTCGAACTGGACGACGCTGCAGGCGGCGACGCGCTCCCGGTGCAGGTGAACGAGGACACCGCCGCCGCCTACGGGGGACTCCTGCGCCGCCTCGCCGACGCTGCCAAGCTGGACGAAGACGGCGACGCCACGCTCCGCCTGGAGCACCTGCTGCATTTTTCCGACGTGCTGGAGCACCGCGAGGAGGCCGCCGCCGACGCGGACACCGACGCCGCCTGGGCCGCCGCGCGCCCGGCTCTCGAAGAGGCCGCCGCCCGCCTCCAGTCCGCCCGCCGCCGCGAGGGGCGGGCGCTACGCAACGACCTGGGCGACCGCCTCGACGCCATCGCCGACGGCCTCGACGCCCTCGAAGAGCGCGCCCCCCAGCGCGTCGCCGAGCGACGCGAGCGCCTCGAAGAGCGCCTGGGCGAGCTGTTCGAGGACGAGCGCGTGGCTGCCGACCGTCTCGAAGCCGAGATCGCCCTCGTGGCCGACAAGCTCGACATCACCGAGGAGTGCGTCCGCCTGCGCTCGCACCTGGATCAGTTCCGCCAGGCCCTCGCCGACGAGGAGCCGGCCGGGCGACGCCTCAAGTTTCTCGTGCAGGAGCTACACCGCGAGGCCAACACCATCGGCGCCAAGGCCAACGACCCGGTCGTCTCGCGCCATGCCGTCACCACTAGGGAAGAGGTCGAAAAGATCCGCGAGCAGATCCGCAACGTGGAATGAGCGCGGCGCGTGGCCCGAGGCGGGCGTGGCTCAAAACACGTCGCCGAGACGCAGCGCGTTGAAGCGCACGCGCACCCCCATCGACAGAAAGAACGGCTCGACACCGAAACCGCGCGCCTCTGCGCTCTGAAGCGGCAACGACAGCCCCGACTGCATCTCGAGCTGGAGGTGCGCCGAGCCGACGCGCACCGACACCGCCGGTTCGAGGAAATGCCCGCGGCGGTCTCCCCGTGTGGCGTCGCCCCGAGATTCGCGGAAGCGCACCCGGGCCGCTCGCAGGCTCATCGCGCTCTCCACCTGCAGGCGCTCGCCCAGCGGGCGGCTCCCCCCGGCGCTGACCTGCACGAAGAAGCGCTCGAAGCGACCTTCGTCCGTTTCCACGCTGGGACCAGGAACGAGTACGGGATCGATGACACTGACGACTTCGGCCTGCCCGCGCCCGTAGCCCGCCCAGACGGCGTAGCGCACGCGCTCTTTCGAGAACAGCCCGTTGCCGAAGTATCCCAGCGCCCCCTCCACGAGGCGGTGGCGGCGAAAGTCGCTCGGCGGTTCCCCGGCCGGCGCGCGTTCGTCGAAGGGATAAGTCGAAGCGTTCGCCATCGCGCCGACGTGGTCGGTGAGCGCGGCAGCGACCTGCGCGCCTGCGCCATTGGAGCCGAGGCGCGCGGCGCCCTGCACCTCGCCGCCGTCCGCGAGCAAGGGCGCGTTGACGGCATTGGGCGCGTACAGCGGCGCGCAGGCCGCCAGCACGAACGCCGCGGGCAGCAAAACCAGCGGCAACGCGACGAGCCGATACAGGTGCGGTAGCAGCATGGCGGAAGGCGGCAGGCGGAAAGCGCGCGTGAGGATCGGTTTTCCACCCTTTGACGGAAAGTAAAGAACACAGGCGTCCTCGCCAACCGCCGCGCGGGGCGCGCGCGGAAACATCTGCCCGCGCCGGAGTACGACTTCCCCGGCGACCATTGCGGCGCCCCCAACGCGCCGCCGCTCGCGCCGGGCCGCCCGCCGCTTCCCGCCCGCCAGGTTTTGCTCCCGTGCCCGACGGCCCCTCCGCTCCTGCGCCTGCTTCCCCGCCCCCCGAACAGCGTCCCGACGCCCCCCCCATCATCGTGCTTACCGCCCCGAGCGGGGCCGGCAAGACCACCATCGCCCGGCGCGTCTTGAGGGAGATGCCCGAGATGCGCTTCTCCGTCAGCGCCACCACGCGCGCCCCACGCCCCGGCGAGGAAGACGGCACGCACTACCACTTTATTTCCGAGGAGGACTTCCGCCGCTGCATCACCGAGGGGGCGCTCGTGGAATACGAAGAGGTCTACCCCGACCAGTTCTACGGCACCCTCCACTCGGAGCTGGAGCGCGGCGACGCGCCGGTCCTCCTCGACATCGACGTGAAGGGCGCCACCAGCGTCAAGGAGGCCTTCGGCGAGCGCGCGCTGGTGCTGTTCATCCGCCCGCCCTCGCTGGAGGCGCTGGCCCGCCGCCTCGAAGGGCGCGGCACCGAGGCGGAGGAAGACCTCGACAAGCGTCTCGAACGCGCCGAGATGGAGCTCGCCCGCGCCGACGCCTGCGACGCCGTTGTCGTCAACGACGACCTCACCGAAGCCGTCGAGGAAACCCTGCGCCACGTCCGCTCGTTTGCCGAAAGCTGACGCTCGGACGCAGAACCCGTTGCTTTCTCCCACTGCCCCCTTTCCCCAAACCATGCCGCTCGAGACGCTCGACGTGCAGGCCCTCGCCGAGAAGACCGGCAACCTCTACGAGACGGTCGCCATCGCCGCCAAGCGCGCCCGCCAGAACGCCGCCAACGAAAAAACCGAGCTCGAAGAAAAGCTCTCGTACTTCGAGGGCTTCGGCCCCGAGATGGAAGACGCGCGCATGCAGGAGGAGCAAGCGCGCACCTCCATCGAGTTCGAAAAGCGCCCCAAGCCCACCGAAGTCGCTATCGAGGAAGTCCAGAATGACGAGATCTACCACCGCTTCCCCGAAGACGGCGGCGAGGCGGAAAAAGAGCCGATGGCCGAGCTGTGAGCATCTGAGGACGTGAGTGCGCAGGCATGAACGTGTGCACGTAACGTGGAAACATGGACGTGTGTATGTAAGCGGTCTACTTCTCCTATCCACTTCTCCACATGCACGCACCTGCAAACTCGTCGTTCTCATGCCTGCACTTCCCTCTGGCCGTGATGCTCCTCCCGAAAAAGAGCTAAGCGGCCGCAACCTGCTGCTGGGCGTCTCCGGCGGCATCGCGGCGTACAAGACGGCCCCGCTGGTGCGCCGCTTCAAAAAAGCGGGCGCGGACGTGCAGGTCCTCATGACCGAAAGCGCTCGGCGCTTCGTCTCGCCGCTCACGCTGGGCACGTTGTCTGAGCGCGAGGTCCTCAGCGCGATTTTCCCCGATGGGCCGGGCGACCCCGAAAGCGAAGGCGGCGCGTGGACGAAACACGTCTCGCTGGGCCTGTGGGCGGACCTCTTCGTCGTCGCCCCCGCTACGGCGCAGACCCTCGCCAAGCTGGCGGGTGGATTCAGCGACTCGATGCTCATGGCCACGGCCCTGTCGGCGCAGTGCCCGCTGCTGGTGTGCCCGTCTATGGACCGCGACATGTACGCCCACCCCGCCGTCGAGCGCAACCTGCGCACGCTCTCTGGCGACGGCCACACCGTCATGCCCGCCGCGCGGGGCGAACTCGCCAGCGGCCTCACCGGCCCGGGGCGCATGCCCGAACCCAGCGCCATCTTCGACCGCGTGGCTGCGATGCTTTCGGATAGGGAAGAGGAAAAAGGGAAGAGGGAAGGACCCCGCACCGCTGGCGGGACCGAGCCTGCGCAAGCGAAGCCTCCCCCCTATCCCCTCGCCGACAGGCGAGTCCTCGTCACCGCCGGTCCCACGCGCGAGCCCATCGACCCGGTGCGCCACCTGTCGAACCCCTCGACCGGCACGATGGGCTTCGCCCTGGCCGAGGCCGCCGCCCAGCGCGGCGCTGCCGTCACGCTCGTGGCCGGCCCCACGGCGCTGGCGACGCCACCGGGGGTGGAACGAGTGGACGTGGAAACCGCCGACGAGATGCACGCCGCCGCCACCGAGCACGCCGCCGGCGCCGACCTCGTCCTCATGGCCGCCGCCGTGGCTGACTACACGCCCGCCGCCCCCTCCGACGCCAAGCTCAAAAAAGACAGGCAGAACGGCGACGCCCTCGTCCTCCGCCTGCACCGCACGCCCGACATCCTCGCCGCGCTGGGCGAAAAGAAACCGGGCGGGCAGCGCCTGCTGGGCTTCGCCCTCGAAACCGACGACGGCCCGACCCACGCCCGCCGCAAGCTGCGCGAGAAAAACCTCGACTGGATCGTCCTCAACAGCCCCACGCGCGAGGGCAGCGGCTTCGGCACGGGGGCCAACGAAGTCACCCTCATCGGCGCCGACGGCCGCGAGGAAGCCTTCGACCGGATGCCCAAGCGCGCCCTCGCCGACGCGCTCTTAGACCGTGTGGCCGCCTCCACCGAGGCCGCCGACGCCCACCGAGGCACGTAGGTACACGACGCCGCCGTGTACCCCAGCCAGCCAACCCCCTGAGCCCTCCGATGCTTCGAGAAGCCCTGCGTAGCTGGCGGAATTCTTCACGCGCGGCGGCGTGACAACGGGCTCCGTCTTCCTTTTGTTAGGGAAACGCCCTTTGTTAAGGAATGCCCCGGCGCACGCGCGTAGCCCCCCGGCCATGAACACGCTCCTCCGCGATCTCCGCCAGGTGCTGGAGCGCGAACAGGCGTTCTACGGCCGCCTCCTTCCGCTTCCCCCCGAGGAGCCACGCCGCGCCGAAGCAACGCCCCCAGAACTTCACCCGCCCGACGACGAAGACGACATGCCCAACCAGGACCTCTTCGGTAACGAAATCGACCCGGCGGAGGATGCCTCGCGCCCGCCTACCGAGCGCATCGAGGCGCTCATTCCCGACGGTCACGCCGCCAAGGGCATGGACACGATGCAAGAGGTGCGCGACTGGATGGACGGCGAGATCCTCGCCCCCATCGACGAGGAGCGCGAAAACGTGGTCTTCGGCACCGGCGACCCCGAGGCCGACCTCGTCATCATCGGGGAGGCGCCGGGCGCCAACGAAGACCAGGAAGGCGAGCCCTTCGTAGGCCGGGCCGGGCAGCTCCTCGATAAAATTCTCGAGGCCATTCACTTTGACCGCGAGGACGTCTACATTACCAACATCCTCAAGAGCCGTCCCCCGCGCAACCGCGACCCCCTCGAGGCGGAGGTCGAGGCGCACCTGCCGGTCCTCTACAAGCAGCTCGCCCTCATCGAGCCGAAACTGGTCCTGGGCGTCGGCAAGGTGGCCGGCAACACGCTCTTGGACCGCCGCTCCTCGCTAAAAAACCTGCGCGACACGTTTCACGACTTCTACGGCCTCCCGCTGATGGTGACGTACCACCCGGCGGCCCTTTTGCGCAACGCCAACTGGAAACGCCCCACCTGGGAAGACATGAAGCTCCTGCGCACCCGCTACGACGAGCTCGGCGGGAAGTGAGCCGCCACGCCGGCTCGGCCCCCAAGCGACTACGATTACCAGAAACGCCCTCTCAGATCTCGATCCGCCTGGGAGTGCGGGAGTGCGGGGGTGGGTGTAAACATCCCCCCCACACTCCCACACCCCCGTACCCCCACACCCCAAAATGCCCGACGGCGACCCACAGCAGCGTGAATTTCGCATCGACGACGGAGGCCCCAGCTACCCGTACGAGAAGATGCGCCAGGCCGGGCGGGGACGCCCGCCGATGCGCAAGGTCAGCGGGCAGGCGGGGCGGGTCCCGCCCCAGGCAACGGACGTGGAGCAGTCGGTGCTGGGAGCCATGCTGATCGAGCGGGAGGCGATCCCGCAGGTCATCGAGATCTTGCCACCCGAGGCGTTCTACGAGCGGCGCCACGGGCAGGTCTACCAGGCCATCCGCGCGCTCTTCGACCGCTCCAACCCGGTCGACCTCATCACCCTCACCGAGGAGCTCAAGCGCCGGAGCGAACTGGAGGACGTGGGCGGTTCTCCCTACCTCACCGAACTGACGACGGCGGTCGCCTCGGCGGCCAACGTGGAGCACCACGCCCGCATCATCGCCGAGAAGTCGCTGCTGCGCAAAATGATCGACTCGCTCACCAACCTGGTGGGCGAAGCCTACGAGCCGGGTGCCGACGCCTTCGACCTCTTGGACCAGGCCGAAGAGGAGATTTTCGGCATCAGCGACTCGCAGCTCCGCTCCTCGTCGTCGGAGATCAGCGACGTGGTCAAAGACACCGTCGAGAAGCTCCAAGACATCCACGGCCAGGAGGGCGGCATCACGGGCGTGCCCAGCGGCTTCGGCCGCCTCGACGACCTCACCAGCGGCTGGCAGGACTCCGACCTCATCATCGTCGCGGCGCGGCCCTCGATGGGAAAGTGCCTGGGCAGAGGCACGCCGGTGATGATGCACGACGGCACCACCAAGCCCGTCGAGGAGGTCGAAGTGGGCGACCGGTTGATGGGCGACGATTCGGAGCCGCGCACCGTGCAGTCGCTGGCGCGCGGGCGCGAGCGAATGTACTGGGTGCGCCAGACCTACGGCATGGACTACCGCGTCAACGAAAGTCACATTCTTACGCTCAGGAAGAGCCGCCGCGAGGGCGCCGAGCCGCGCGGCGCCGTCACCGATCTTTCTGTGCGTGAGTACTTCGGCAAGTCCGAGAAGTGGCGCAACGACCACAAGGGTTTCAAGGTGGCCGTCGAATTCCCCGAGCAACCGCTCCCGCTCGATCCGTACGTGCTGGGGCTGTGGCTGGGCGACGGCGGAGTGCGGGTGTGCGGGAGTGCGGGTGCGCGGGAGAGAAGCCCGATTGCCGCAATGTCTTCGCCAGCCGGAAACCAACCTTCAAACCTTCAATCCGTCAATCCTTCGCAGCCGCGAAGCGGCGAGCACGTCCCCGACCACATCCCGCAACGCTACCTCGCCAACGCGCGCGCGAACCGGCTGAAGCTGCTGGCCGGCCTCATCGACCGTGGCGGGCACCTGAACGACGGCTACGGCGGCAACGACGGCTACGGCGGCACCTACGAGATCACCCAGACGAACCGGCGGCTGGCCCGGCAGATCAAGCTGCTCTGCGATACGCTGGGCTACCGCACTTCGATTGGGGAAAAAACGGCGCGCGTCGCCTCAACCGGCCACCAGACGACGGCGCACCGCGTGCGCCTCAGCGGTGACGTAGGCGAGATTCCCGTCCGCGTGGCGCGCAAGCAGGCGAGCGCCCGGGCAGGGCCAGAAACGGCACGTCGCGACGGGCGCGTGAGCGGGGTCACGGTCGAGCCGGACGGAGCGGGCGACTACTACGGCTTCACGCTCGACGGCAACGGGCGCTTCCTCCTGGCCGACGGCACAGTGACGCACAACACCGCCTTCTGCCTCGCCAGCGCGATGAACGCGGCGCTACACCCGCGTCGCGACACCGGCGTGGCCATCTTCTCTCTGGAAATGGGCGCCGAGCAGCTCGCGCAGCGCCTCTTGACCAGCGAGGCGCGCGTGGACGCCCAGCGCGCCCGCACCGGCCGCATGGACGACGAGGACTGGCGCCGCCTGGCGCGCGCCGCCGGCACCCTGAGCGACGCGGACATCTTCATCGACGACACGCCGGGCCTCTCCATCCTCGAGCTGCGCGCGAAGTGCCGTCGCCTCGTCGCCGAGCACGACGTCGGCTTGGTCGTCGTCGACTACCTTCAGCTCATGCACGGCACCGCCGACGCCAACAACCGCGAGCAGGAGATCGCGCAGATCTCGCGTTCTTTGAAGTCGCTGGCGAAGGAGCTGGACCTGCCGGTGATCGCGCTCTCGCAACTCAACCGCGGCGTCGAGAACCGGGGCGGCGACAAGCGCCCGCAACTTTCGGACCTTAGAGAGTCAGGCAGCATCGAGCAGGATGCCGACGTGGTCGCCTTCATCTACCGTGCCGAGCGCTACGGCATCACGGTGGACGCGGAAGGCAACTCCACCGAAGGAATCGCCGAGATCATCATCGGCAAGCAGCGCAACGGGCCGGTGGGCACCGTCGAGCTGGCCTTCGTGAAGCAGTACGCCCGCTTCGAGAATCTCTCCTCCTACGGCGGGGGCAGCGGGTACGGCGGCGACGGCGCGGGCAGCGGCGACGTGAGCGCCGAGGACTTTCAGGACTTCGACGAGGGCGGCGAATCGGGCTTCAGTGCGCCCCAGCCCTCCGGCGACGCGCCGTTTTAGCAGCGCTCAACGGGCAAATAGGCGCCCGCAAACACTGCAAGTCAAAGCGGAGGTGGCGGGCGGATTCGAACCACCGTACAAGGCTTTGCAGGCCTCTGCCTAACCACTCGGCCACGCCACCGTGGCTTCCCGTAGCAAAACACCGGAAAGGGCGCCTCCCGCGCCGGACCTCTATCATACACGGAAAAACCCACCAGGTTCGCCCGCACGCGCATAGGGCGTTTCTTCACCTCAGTTTTCATGCTAACCCCCTCCGCGCGGGCTTTTTCGCGCAAGCGCTGCGAAGGCGCGCCCGGCAGGATTCGAACCTGCGGCCACCGGTTTAGAAGACCGATGCTCTGTCCACTGAGCTACGGGCGCAGGCTCCCGTGTGCAAGTCGGGGATGAACAACGCGAGGCGCGGAACCGACGCAGTCGGGGCGGCCGGATTTGAACCAGCGATCTCCTCGTCCCAAACGAGGTGCCCTAAGCCGGACTAGGCTACGCCCCGGTTGTCAATGAGTGGCCGGGAATGACCAGTGGCGAACATCCCGCGCGCAGGGCCTCCATTACTCATTATTCATTGCCCGTTGCATGTTTTTCATTGCCCGTTACGCATGGCGTCCAGTTCGTCCTGCACGTCTTCGCGGCGCACCATCTTTCGGCGGAAGCGGTAGCCCCCGCTCTCTTCTTGCTTCTGGGCGACAATGATGCGTGCCATCTCGGTGTTTTCGTCACGCTCCTCCTGGTGGGTGCGCAACTCTTCACGTACTTGGGCCATGGGACGTTGGGTTTTTAGGTCCTGAGGCTTCGAACTACGGTCTTTGAGCCTTGCGGTTTGAGAGACGAAAACCGAAGACCCGAGAGACGGAGGGTCCAGCGCGCTACTTCGTTTCGCGGTGCAGGGTGTGCTTCTGGAGCTTGGGGTTGTACTTCATCAGCTCGAGCCGGTCGTCGTCGTTGCGGCGGTTCTTGGTGGTGGTGTAGCGGGAGGTACCCGGCGCTTCGGTGCACTCGAGCGTCACCTGAATGCGGTCGCCTTCGGCCATCTTTTGCGTGCGGGAGTGTGAGGGTTTGGGGGACGGGAGTGACCCAGTTGGCAGCGCGGCCGCTCGTCGAAACACGAACCACGACCAACGAACCACGAAACTACGACACGACGCGGCCTTCGCGGCGCGCCTCCTCGAGAACAGCCTCGATGCCTTTCTTGTTGATCGTCTTGAGCGTCTTGGCCGAGACCTTGAGCGTGACGTAGCGGTCCTCGCTGGGCACGTAGAAGCGCTTCTCCTGGAGGTTCTTGTGGAAGCGGCGCTTCGTCTTGTTGTTGGCGTTGGAAACGTTGTGGCCCGTGGAGGGGCCTTCGCCGGTCACGTCGTCTTTGCGGGCCATCTTTTCGGGGCGGGAGTGTGGGGGCGGGAGAGGCGCTTGCGCCGCACTGCCGTCAGTTCAGACGGGTGAAAGCGACCGGGCGCGGCGTTGTTTCGGAGCGCTCTTCGAAAAAGCCGCCAACGAGCCGTCCCCGGGCTTCTCCCTCTCACCCTTTCTCTTCTCCGTCTTCCCCGGCGATCTCCTCCGGCAGCTCGCCCTGCTTGAAAAACTCGAAGAGCGTGTCCCCGCGCAGCCCCAGGCGCAGCGTCTCGAGCGGGATGACCTCCTCCGGCGCGATGTTGCCGAGGTTCACGTTCGGCCCGAGGTGGCGGATCAGCCACACCTGCTGCGGCTTGTTGGGCGCCTCGAAAAGCACGCGCTTCTGGTCCACCAGGTCCACGATCTCATCGACGAGCCCGGCGCGGATCGCCCCGTTGGGCCGGAAGATCCCGGCGGTGCCCGTCTCGCGGGATTCGCAGATAACCTTCCAGCTCCCGGCCTCCAGCTCTGCCTGGATGTAGCGCACCCACTGGTAGGGCGGCATGACCTCGCCTTTTTCTTTCGACCCGACCTCGCTGAGGACCGTGAACCCGGCCTCGTCGAAGTGGCGGATGCAGCGCAGCTTCTCCGCGTGGCTCATCGGGAGGGTGCCGTCGGAGACCTCGAGGTGCTCCACGCCGGTGCGCTCCATGAGGCGGCGGTACTCGCCGAGCGCGTCGCGCAGGTGGTACGCCTCGAAGAGCGTCCCGCCGAAGTACATCGGGATGCCGGCGTCGTGGTAAAGGTCCATTTTCGCCTCCACGCCCGGGGTGACGGCGGCGGTGCCCCAGCCCAGCTTGGCGAGGTCGATGTACTCGGAGGCTCCCTCCAGCACGTCTTCCACCTGGCGCGGGGCCAGCCCCTTGTCGAGCATGTGCGTGAGGCCCTCCTCGCGGGGCTTGGCCGGGCGGGCGGGCACGCCGTCGAGTTCGAAGACGTCTTGGATCATTGGGTAGGTCTTTTCTTGGGGGTTGGTTTTCGAGAGTCGGGGCCGCCCATTTCCAATCTCAAATTCGCCATCCTCATTCGTCTTGCACGGCGCGGGCGGGGGCTACGCGGGCAGCGCGGCGGGCCGGGTACACGGCGGCTCCCACGCAGAGCGCCATCGCGGCGGCGGCGATCAGGGCCACGTCGAGCGGGCGAACGGCCACAGGATAGGCGTCGATCAGAAACGATTCGGCCTGGGCCATCGGTACGAAGCTGAACTTTTTTTGAAGGAAGGCCAGCCCGAGGCCCAGCGCCAGCCCCGCCCCCGTACCCACCGCGCCGATGAGGAGTCCTTCGCCCAGAAAGATGCGGCGCACATCCCGCTCGGAGGCGCCCATCGCTTTGAGCACCCCGATGTCGCGCTGCTTTTCGATGACGATCATCATCATCGAGCCGATGATGTTGAAGGCCGCCACCACGATGATGAGCAGCAGAATGGCGGAGGCGACCCATTTCTCCCCCCGCATCACGTCGTAGAGCGAGCCGCGCAGGTCGTACCACGTCTGGACGCGGTAATCGCCGCCCAGCCTCTCTTGCAGGGCAGCCTTCACCTCGTCGGCGCGGTCGAGGTCGGTGAGGCGCAGGCCCAGCCCGGTGGCGCGCCCCTCCATTCGGAAGAGGCGTTGCGCCTCCTCGTAGGCGACGTAGACGCGACTCTCGTCGTGGGTGGACTGCTCTTCGTACGTGCCGCGCACCTCGAACGCCACCGTCGGCGGGCCGCCGAAGATCTGGGAGAACGTCTGCTCGATGGCCGGCGCGGAGAGCAACGGAAGCCGGCTGCCGGGGCGCGCATCGAGCCCGTCCGGGAGCGGCCGGCGCGGGGTGAGCCCCAGCCGCCCGGCCAGACCGGCGCTCACGAGCGCGCCGGGAGGCGCGTTCGGGTCCGCGCCGGCCGGCCGCCGCAACGCGCCGGCCCCGCTGGCGCTGTCGATGCGTCCCGCCTCGGCGGGCGGGATGCCGCGCACCTGCACGATGCGGCGGTTCTCCTCGGCGAGGGCGCCCGCGTCGCCGCCAGAGGGCATCACCAGCGCCTTGCCTTCCACATACGGCGCCGCACGGGTGACGTAGCGCAGCCGGCGCGCCTCCTCCGCCAGCGAGTCGGCCCGGGCGAGGCCGCGCGCCGCCCCCTGCGGCCCCGTGACTACCACGTGCGGACTCCGCGAGACGAGCACGCCCCGCACGAAGTCGTAAAACCCGTTCATCACCGAGAGCACCACGATCAGCGCGGCTACGCCCACTGCCACGCCCCCCGTCGAGATCGACGTGATGATCGAGATGAGCGAAAAGCGCCGCCGCCCCGCCAGGTAGCGCCGCGCGATCTGGAAGCGATAGCCCACGGCGATTGAGAATTGGTTACTGAAAATTGGTTATTGGTCTCGCGGGCCGCCGGCCAATCTCAGCGAGCCGGCGGGCGTGGAAAACGTCTCGTAGCCGGCCCACCGGAAGACGCCGGGCGGCTGCTGCGGGTCCATGTCTTGCAGGGCGAAGCCCCAGCGCCCCAGGCGGCCCGACGCTGAGTCGGGCACCATCCAGTAGCGGTCTTCATTGGTGATGCCCACCTGGTCGAAGTCCAGGTGCAGCGCTGGGCGGCCGGAGTCCGGCGGCGCCGGAAAGGGCTCGACGGAGCGATTGACGCCGTCGTCGAAGAGCTTCAGCGGGGCCAGCAGCCAGTACGTGTCGTTGGCGAAGCGCACGTACGCCTGGCGCAGGGCGCGCTGCTCGGCGGCGGAGTCGAGGCGCGTGCCGTTCAGCATCGCCCGGCCCCTCCTCGGCGGGTCGGTCTCGAACTGGCTGGTGTTGAAAACGGCGGTGTAGGAGGAATCCGGGCCGGCGGACCACTCCACGCGGTAGCTCCCGTCGGTGCGGCGCCACCAGTGGCGGGCCACGCGGTTTCGCCGTGCGCGGCGCGTGGAGTCCCCGTCGCCGTCCGAGGCCTGCCCGACGGCAAAAGAGAAGGCCAGCGCAGGTACGCCTTCCCACACCTCGGGACCGCCGTGGGCCTCGTAGATACGCATCGCCATCGAGTCGGCGCGCGTGTCGAGGGAAATCTCCTGCGCCTGGGCCGAGGAGGCAGCGGGACTGCTCTCGCACCCTGTGCCGATGAGCGCGGCGGTGGCGAGCGCGGGCAGGAGGCAACGAAAGAGGCGGTTCATCGCGGGCTGGGGGCCTGGAACGGAGCGCACGCGGCAGGGACGGGACAACGTAGCGGCCGGCGCGCGGAAAATCGAGCGGGGCGGCCGCTCGCCCTGGCCTTGCTGCCTTGTAGAGACGCGAGAGGGCCGGAGGTCGTCATGCCCCTGCGGCGCTCGCGTCTCTACGCCATCCGCAGGCGCCCATGGCCACGCATTCAGACCGCGGGGGCAACCGGGAGGCTCTGGTCGTGCTGGACCTGGAGGGCCGCATTTCCCGAGTCCCCCCGCTCAGACCGCCGGAATTGAGGGCCCGTCGACCGATGGAGCACCGAAATGCGCCCAGGGAAGACGTCGGCACAGCTCCTGCGGCCCAGATGGGGTATGCGAACCCCGCAGAGTTCCCGATCACGCCGGTGGCATGAGCACGTCGAGGGCCTCGCCGCCAGCGGTGCGATAAACGCGGAAGTCGTCGTCGGTGGTGAGCACCTGCGCCTCCGAGGGCTGCGTCTCGTAGAGAGCCACCAGGCAGGCATCGGCGAAGTCCATCGGCGTGTCCGCGTAGGTCTCCATCAGATCGGCGACGCGCCTTCGGTGGGTGCTCCAAGAAAACGACACGTCGAGGGCCGCCCGGTTCAGAAACGCCCGGAAGCGGGCCCTCCCGCCCTGCTCTCGCTTCAGCAGGTGGGCTGCCTCGCAGAGCACCGCCTCGCAGTGTAGAACGGCGCCGGCCGCTGGGCGAAGACCCGCTTTGCCCACGGATGGCGCGTGTGCTCGCGCCGGTTCAGGTAGGCCACGAGCGGCCCGGTGTCCAGCAATGTGCTCATGTCAGAGCGGGCTCATAGCGAGGACCGGCCCAGGTCGTCCAGATACTTCGGGTTCGTAGAGAGGTCTTCCGGCCCGTCCACCGAGCCGGCCAAGTCCTCGATGCCCTCCATGAACGAACCGGGTTGCGCCTCCACCTCGTCGCCCTCCGTCTCGCTCAACTCACGGCCGACCGCTGAAAGCACGGCGTCCTTCTGCGACGTGCCCTTGCGCTCGGCCAGCCGTTCGATGCGCGTTTTCTGCGCGGGTGTCAGGCGCATTCCGAACCACTTTTCACTTGTTTCGGGCATACGGGCGGGCAGAGAATCTGAAGAAGGCACGCGTCGCTCCTACGCGCCGCCGCCGCGCCGCGTTCGCGCGCCGCGTGGCCCCCGCCGTCCCGCAGCATCGCCCCGGCGGTGGGTCCATCCGCAACGGCCTGCGCGTTGCCCTCAACCGTCGTCTGTCAGCCGTCGTCTATGGGAAGCGTGCGCCAGCGGACGTGCCCCTCGGTCACGCTGAATATGGCCCCTCCTTGCAGCGTCTCGCGGTGCTCATCGAGCCCCCGCTGCACGTGACGGTTGACGCTGGCCGGGCGCATGTCGTGGAGCCGAAACGTGACGACGCTG
>PXTS01000068.1 GCA_003022485.1 Bacteroidetes bacterium QS_8_68_28 | reverse complement strand
GAAGACGTCGTTGGTCGGGTTCATGATGCGCGAGTAGATGTTGCCGAACTCCTTGAGGGCGAAGAGGTCGGCCCCGTGCTCGGCATCGTCGAAGGTGTAGGAGGTCGTCGCGTAGATGGGCACCGCGCGGGCGTTGGTGGCCGGGTCCGGCTCCTGCCCGGCGTGGAGCTGGAGCGTGTCGTAATGCGGACCGGTTTGTTGCTGACGGTCGTCTTGGCTGTCGGCGGTGCCGTTGGTGGAAGCGTCGTTCGTGCTCATGAGAGGGGGGCTTCTGGATGGAGGAAGGAATGCGCTCGGCTGAAAACAGCCGCGAAGCGACGGAGCGCGCATTCATCCAGAAGAGAGCACCTGGCCGCCCACGCGGAGATGCGGGAACGGAGAAGGGCCGCCACGAGGCCATGAGGCGGATCCGCCCGACCGGGCGGGGAGAGGACGACGTTGCGCGCGGGCCGCAGAGCGGGGGCGCAACAAAAAAGCCCCTCCCAGCCGTCGGCGGAGGGGCGTAGAAGGGGACGAAAACTCATGTGCGGCGGACTCGTGGGCCCACCGGGGAGCTTCTTCCCATTCATCTTCCCTCGCTCAGGCTGCGAGGCAGGAGGTGGCACCTTTCTCTCTGTCTGAACGGCACGGCGCAAGGCCGCGCGGCAGCAAGAGCGGTTGCCAGGGCTTCAGAGGGCCTGCTCCCTCCACCCTTCTGGATGAATGTCAGCGTCAACATCGTTTCATATCAGTGCGGGATATGTCGGTGAGCACAGGATTGTTCGGGCGAGAATTGTTAAGCGTTTGTTAATCAAAGCGTATTGCGTGAAGCGGCCTGCCTGCGACTGCGGAGCAGACCCCCGGCGTCGCTCAGAGTGATGGCAGCGACTCGACCGACGAGAACGACTCTGCGACGGTCGCCTCAGGCGGCGGTCGCCTCTCGGGAAAGGGGCTTGGCAACAAAAGGCTCCTGGCACACTGCGAGGAGCCTTAGCGCACGTGGCCCCCGGGGAGGGGGCTTAAGGCCCCCACGGGCGGACTCGGGAGAGAGCTTCCGAATGGTTTTTCTGGGAAGCCCACGTTCGGGTCAGTATACAAACGGGACTCGCGACTTGTCGGGATGCCTCACGCCCCATGCAGCAGTTTCTCCCGAAGCGCCCGCAGCGTCGGAGCGAGCGGTTCCGACTGCGTATCTTCGTTCCAGAGGGCGGCGAGGCGTTCGGGAGCGTCCGGCTCGAAGCCGAGGGCGTCTTCCACGACGGCGGGAAACTTGGCCGGGTGCGCCGTCGAGAGCACCACGGTGGGCGTCCCGTCTCCCGTCTCGGAGCGGTAGCGGCGCACCGCGTCGAGGCCCACGGCGGTGTGCGGGTCGGCGACGTAGCCGGTGGCGTCGTAGACGCGCCGCATGGACTGGAGCGTCGCCCCGTCCGACACGCTGACGCCCCAGATCGTCTCGCGCAGTTCCTCTTCGGAAAGCAGCCATTGCAGCCGCTCGAAGTTGCTCGGCGCGCCCACGTCCATCGCGTTGGAAAGGGTGCGCTCCGACGCTGCGAACTCATCCGGCCCTCCGCCGAGAAAGCGCGGGAAGAAGTCGTTGGCATTGTGTGCGGCGAGGAAGCGGCGCACCGGCAGCCCGCTGCGCGCGGCCAAGACGCCGGCGGTCAGGTTTCCGAGGTTACCGCTGGGGACGCAGAAGAGCATTTCATCGTCGAATCGCTCGGCGGCCCACACGTAGTAGAGCATCTGCGGAAGCAAGCGTCCTACGTTGATCGAATTGGCCGAGGAGAGCAGCAGCGCCGAAGACAGCTCCTCGTCCTGAAACGCCTCCTTGACGAGGCGCTGGCAGTCGTCGAAGGGGCCGTCCACCGCAAGCGCCCGCACGCCGGGGCGCTGCGCGACGAGTTGCCGCTCCTGCACGGGGCTGACTTGCCCTTCGGGAAACAGCAGCACGACCTCGACGCCCGGTTGCCCGGCGAAGCCGTCGGCTACGGCACTGCCGGTGTCGCCGCTGGTGGCGACCAGGATGGTAAGGTGCTCGTCGCGTCCCTGCATGAAATGGCTCATGCACCGCGCCATCACCCGCGCGCCGAAGTCTTTGAATGAGAGCGTCGGCCCGTGAAATAGCTCCAGCACGTGCACGCCGTCGAGTCCGCCGTCGCCGCCGTCTGCGAGCGGCACGAGCGAGACGGGAAAGTCGAAGGCGTCGTCCGTAATCGCACGCAACGTTTCGGGCGCGATTTCGCCGGCGAGCCATGGCGTCAGCACGCGCGCGCTCCGTTCGGGAAAGGATTCGGCCTCGTCCCCCGCCGGGGCCAATGAAGGAATCGTTTCGGGGACGAACAGGCCGCCGTCGGGGGCAAGGCCGTGCAGGAGCGCATCCTCGAAGGAGACGGGCGCGGGCGCGTCGCCGCGCGTGCTGGTGAAGTGAGGCAAGGCGGGGGCGGTCGAAGGTTGAACGTTGAAGGGGGTCTCGGGCCGAGGTTGCCGAGCCAAATGGGAGACCGTAGGGGCACGCCGCGGGCGTGTCCGAAACACAGCCAAACGCCTGAGGCGAAGACGCCGCCCTTCCAAAGTCACCGCCCACACATCCCGGCGTCATCAGCGTGGGTGACGAAGCGGGCGGCGTCGACGCTGGCGTCGCGGCTGGCCTGCTGCATCGCGTCGGCGACGGTGTCGGCATGGGCATCGCTCTCGGCCAGCGCGAAGAAGGCCGGCCCCGAGCCGGTGAGCGCGCAACCGAGGGCGCCGGCCTCCATTGCGGCGCGGCGTACCGCTTCGTAGCATGGCACCAGTTGCGCGCGCGTCGGCTCCACGATGCGGTCGCTCATCATGCACTCGCCGACGGCTTCGTAGTCGCCGCAGTGGAAGGCGTCGACCATGAACGCCAGCGCGGCGGCGGTGGCAGTGGCGTCGGCCCGGGGCACGCGTTCGGGCAGAATCTCGCGCGCGTCGCTGGTCAGGATGGAGAGTTCGGGCACCACGAGGGCCACCGGTAGCGGCGCGGGCAGCGTGAGGCGGCGGTAGACGCTCGGGTTCTCGGGCGAGACCAGGAGGAGCCCCCCGAGGAGAGTCGGCAGCGCGTTGTCGCCGTGGCGACTGCCGGAGGCAATCTCTTCACCGGCCAGCACCGCTTCGACGAGATCTTCCTTGTCGAAGGGCTCGTCCAGCAGCCGGTTCGTCGCGCCCGCGCCCGCCGCCGCGCTCGCCGCCGATCCGCCGATGCCGGAGCCGATGGGAATGCCTTTCTCGATGCGTAGCGCAACCCCGCCCGAGGTCGGCTCCGACGACGACGAGCGTGCCCGGTGCGCGTCGAGCACCTGCGCCGCTGCGACCGCCGCCGTGTTTTGCGCCGCATCGAGCGGGATCGACGGCGCACTCGGGTCCGCGCTCGGCACGACGTGCACGCCCGGCTCGTCCGTACGCCATGCCTCAACGGTGTCCCCCACCCCGCCGAGCGCCAGCCCGAGCGTGTCGAAGCCGGGGCCGAGGTTCGACAGCGACGCCGGCGCGAAGGCGGTTTTCGTTTGCGGGGGAGCGGCTCGAGACGGAGCGTTCACGCTGTCCTGGGGCGTTGTGGGTAGGGGGAGACGCGGATTTCGTGTTGCGTATTTCGAAATGAAGTCAAGCCTTGCCGTTTGGAGCAAAATCTACCAGCGATACTATTTAGAGCGATACTATTCTCAAAGCGATACTATTCGAAAAGTGTGGAGGCTTGACCTCTCTTTCAGCATTCGCAGATGCAGCATTCGCAGACAAGCAGCCTTACGCAACATGAGATACACCGCTTGCCAAAAGCACGTACTTTCTATTTACCAAAAGCACATGCTCTTTCTATAAAAGCAGAGGCAAAAGCCCCAGCCCCACGCGCCTCGCAGTCACGACACGCGCTGCGCCGCTTCCACGAGGTCGGCGAGAATGCCGGCAGCCGTTACGTCCGGGCCAGCGCCGGGGCCTTGGATGACGAGCGGGTTGTCTTGGTAGCGGGCGGTGGCGATCGTACGCGCACGCTGGCCTGCCCGCGCGGCGTGCCGGTGGCGCTGTCCAGCGTGATGCGGCCGATGCACTGGAGGCGCTCGCCTTCGGCCGCCGCGACGCGCTCCCGCCAGTCCGCGTCCACCTTCTCGATACGCTTCATGAACGTTTCGACGGAATCTTCCATCAAATCGGGCGGGACGAGCGATTCGACGGTCAGGTCGTCGCGTTCGAGCGGCATGCCGATCTCGCGGGCCAGAATGAGCAGCTTGCGCGCCACGTCTTCGCCCTTGAGGTCGTCGCGTGGGTCCGGCTCGGTGAAGCCCTGGTCTCGGGCCTCACGCAGCACCTCCGAGAAGGCGCGTCCCTTGGCGAGCTCGTCGAAGAGATACGCCAGCGTGCCGCTGAAGACGCCCTCGATGCGGTCGATGCGGTCGCCGCTGTCGAGAAGGCCGCGCAGCGTGGACACCACCGGCAGGCCCGCGCCCACCGTCGTCTCGTAGAGGTAGGGCACGCGCCGCCGGTGCGAGGCGCTCTGGAGGCGGCGGTAGAAATCGTGGCTCTGCGTATTGGCGCGCTTGTTGGGCGTGACGACGGCCGCGCGGTGGTCCAGCAGGTCGGGATAATGGCGCGCGACGGTGTCCGAGGCCGTCGCGTCGACGACGATGAGACGGTCGAGGCGGCTTTCAGCCAAGCGCTCGAGGATGACTTCCAGATCGGTCGAGCGGTCTTCGTCGTCGAGGCGGTCCAAGGCGCCGTCGAACGGAATGCCTTCGGCGTCCCACACCATCTGCGAGGTGTTGGCCAAGCCGACGAGTTGGAGGTTCAGGTTCATTTCTTCCAGAAACACCGAGGCCTGTTCGGCAGCCAGTTCCAGAAATTTTTCTCCCACCACGCCGGTGCCGATCAAAAAGACGTGCGCTCGCGTGCGCGCCAGGGCGAACGCTTCGTGGAGCGCGCGCACGGCCTGCTGCGTCTCGGTGTCTCGCACCACCGCAGAGATGTTCGTCTCCGAGGCCCCCTGCGCGATGGCGAGCACGTTGACGCCGCTGCGGCCCATCGTGGAGAACATGCGCCCGGCCAGCCCGGGTCGCTGGCGCATCTCTTCGCCCACCGCCGTCGTCGGAGGGCACGGCGATGCAGATGTTTTGCTCGCTCGACGCCTGCGAGATCATCAGCACGTTGATCCGGCGCTCGGCCAGGGCGCTGAAGGCGCGAGCGGAAATGCCGGGCGTGCCGATCATGCCGGCCCCTTCGAGCATGACGAGCGCCACGCCGCGCACGGTGGTGATGGCCTTGACGTGACCCTCGGCGCGCGTGATGTCACCGGAGATGAGCGTGCCGGCCCGCTCGGGACGCAGCGTGTTTTTGATGCGCAGCGGGATGTCGCGCTCGGCGAGCGGCTGCATGGTGCGCGGATGGAGAACTTGCGCGCCGAAGTAGGCCATTTCGGCGGCCTCGCGATAGCTGAGCTGCTCCAGCGCCGCCGCCTCGGGCACCAAGCCGGGGTCGGAGGAGAGCACGCCGTCCACGTCCGTCCAGATCGTGACCCGCTCGGCCCGTAGCGCCGCCGCGATGAGCGTGGCCGTGTAGTCGCTGCCGGAGCGCCCCAGCGTCGCCACCACGTCGCGGTCGGTGGTCCCGATGAAGCCCGTCACGACGGCGACCTGTTCGTCCGGCAGGGCCTCGAAGCGCTCGCGGAGGAGGCGCTCGGTAGCGTCGAATTGCACGTTGGCCTCCCCGAAGGCGTCGTCGGTGCGAATCAGGTCGCCTCGGGCAGCATCGAGGGCTTGCGCGTCGGAGCCTGCAGCGCGGAAGGCGGCGGCTACGAGCAGCGCCGAGGCGCGCTCGCCCACGCTGGTGACGGCGTCGCGCGTGCGGGCCGTGCATTCGCGCAGCAGGTAGACGCCGTCGATCAGTTCGCGCAGTTCGTCGAAGTGAGTGTCGAGCGCGTCTTTGAGCGCGTCGATGTCGCCGTCTGCGGCCAGCGCGTCGGCCGCCTCGGCGTGACGCCGGCGCAGGGCGTCGAGTCGCTCGTCGTGGTCGCCGGTGCGCTCCAGCGCTGCGTCGATCAGGGCGAGCAGCTCGTCGGTCACGCCGCCCAGCGCGGAGACGACGACCACGCGGCGCGCGTCTTTGTCGGAGGAATCGGCGCTCGGCTGCACCAACTCGACGGCCCGACGGATGCGCTCGGGCGTGGCGACGGAGGTGCCGCCGAACTTTTCTACGTGCGTTTGGGGCTTCACGGAGGGGCGGTTTGGTTGGAGAGGTCTTTAGCAGACCGAGAGGCGTATTTCGTAGTGCGTATTTCGTAAGGTTGCCTGCCTCGGGCGACCGCTGAAAATGAGGCGAAGTGACAACGCTTTTTGAATAGCTCCCGCTGGTTGCGTCCCGTTCGGAGCGGCGCGGACTGCTTGCACCTGCGCAAGCTGCTTGCCGGTGCGCAAGCTGCTTGCATCTGCGCAACACGAAATACGCAATACGTTTCACGCATCACGATCCCGCGTTTCCCCATTTCCGTAGACGACGAATTTCTGCGTCGTGAGCGCCTGGAGGCCCATCGGGCCGTAGGCGTGCAGCTTGGTGGTCGAGATGCCGATTTCTGCGCCTAGCCCGAGCTGACCGCCGTCGGAGAAGCGCGAGGACGCGTTCACCAGCACGACCGAGGCGTCGATCTCGCGGGTGAAGCGGCGCGCTTTGGGCAAGTTTTCCGTGGCAATCACCTCGGTGTGATTGGAGCCGAAGCGGGCGATGTGGGCGGTCGCTGCATCGTAGCCGTCGACCACGCGCGTGGCGATGACGGGACCGAGGTACTCTTCGGCGTAGTCGTCGTCGGTTGCGCTCCCGGTTTCGGGCAGCACGGTCTGCGTGCGGTCGTCGCCGCGCAGCTCGACCCCCTCTTCGGCGAGCAGGTCGCGCGCCTTCGGGAGAAACGAGGCAGCGCGGTCCTCGTGGACGAGCAACGTCTCCAGCGCGTTGCAGACGCCGAAGCGCGAGCACTTGCCGTCGGCCAGCAGGTCGAGCGCCTTCTCTTCATCGGCGGCCTCGTCCACGTAGAGGTGGCAGACGCCCTTGTAGTGTTTGATGACGGGAATGCGGCTCGTCTCGTCGACGAAGCGGATCAGTCCCTCGCCGCCGCGCGGGATGACGAGATCGACCGTTTCGTTTTGCTTCAACAGTGCGGTGACGGCGTCGCGGTCGGTGGTGGGAATCAGCGTAACGGCGGCTTCGGGCAGGCCTTCGGCGGCGAGCGCCTCATGGAGCGCGTCGGCGACGGCGTGATTGGAGTGAAATGCCTCGGAGCCGCCGCGCAGCACCACCGCGTTGCCGGCCTTGAAGCACAGGCCCGCCGCGTCGGCGGTCACGTTGGGCCGCGCCTCGTAGATCATGGCGATCACGCCGAGGGGCACGCGCATTCGCCCGACCTCGATGCCGCTGGGCCGCGTGCGCACGTTCGCCCGCTCCCCGACGGGATCGTCGAACGAGGCGACCTCGCGCAGCGCGTTCGCCATCTTCTCGATGCGATCAGGGTTGAGCAGCAGCCGGTCGACCATCGCGTCGGGCAGGTCGTGCTCGTCGGCGTAGGCGAGGTCTTTTTCGTTGGCGTCGAGAATGGCGTCCTCGTGC
>PXTS01000067.1 GCA_003022485.1 Bacteroidetes bacterium QS_8_68_28 | reverse complement strand
CGAGCACGTCGCCGGCGCGCATGTGGGAAAGCGCCTCCTCGCGCTGGGCTTCGTCTCTCGCTGGTTCCCGGCACTCAACTGCTACTGCCGGCTCGATAAGCAAAAAACATTTCTGCGGCGCCGGCCACGCCTGCACCGATCAGCACCCGAGGTGTCGACCACGCGCAGCCCGTCGAGGCCGTGTACGCGCAGGCTCTGGTCTACCACGGCGTGCTCGCCCGTGCCCCCACCTGGCACATGCCTGCCGGGGCGCAGCTACGCCGTGCGTCTCGAAGACGACACGCCCCCAAGAATCAGCCGCGGGCGGGAGGACGCGGCCCGGAAGCAACTGGGCGTCTTGCGATGAGCCTGGCGTCACCCGCCGGGGCCCGTCCCGGCAGTCTCAGACGGGGAGCCCGCCGGGGCCGCGCCGCCCGCCTGGCTGTACGTCGTGTCTGATGCGGAGGCGTCTTGTTGCTGCTGGCTTTGGTCTTCCTCCAGAGCCTGGCGGAGCGCCTCGAACTCCTCCCCGAAAGTTGAGAAGTCGCCGTCCTGAAGCGCCTGCTGGGCGCGCTGGAGCGCCTCGCGCGCGTCTTCCAGCTCCGGCGGCGGCCCCGTGCGCACGGCCGGGCGGCTCTGCGCGACGGCCACGCTGTCGGCGGCCACGTTGTCGGCGGCCACGTTGTCGGCGGCCACGTTGTCGGCGGTCACGCTGTCGGCGGTCACGCTGTCGGCGGGGGGGGCCTGCGCCACGCCGCCCGGCTCGACGACGCCTTCCTCGCTGGCGGCGATGCGCGTGCCCAGGACGCTCGACAGCGCCCCCCGGAGCGTCGGCTCCATCGCCACGTAGTCGCCGTAGGAAACGATCACGCGGCGCAACTCGGGAATCTGCGCGTCGCGGCCCTCAGCGGTGAGAAAGACAGGCTCCACGTAAAGGAAGGTTTCTTCGATGGGCACTACGATGAGGTTGCCGCGCACGACGTTCGAGCCCTGCTGGTCCCACAGCGTAAGCTGCTCGCTGATCTCGGGGTTCTGCGAGATGCGCGCCTCCACCTGGCGCGGGCCGTAGATCAGCTTCTCCTTCGGCAGCTCGTAGACGACCAGCTCGCCGTAGTCGGAAGAGTCGCTCTTGGCGGCCATCCAGCCGATCATGTTGTCGCGGTTCTGCGGCGTGTACGGCGTCATCAGCATGAACTCCAAGTCTTCCTCGTCGGGCAGCTGCGCCAGGATATAGTACGGCTCCATTTTGATCTGCTGGCCGTCGTACTGCTCCTGTGGGCGCGTCCACAGGTCTTCGTTGTTGTAGAAGACCTGCGAATTTTGCATGTGGTAGCGGCGATACTTCTCGGTCTGCACGTCGAAGAGGTCCTGCGGGTAGCGCAGATGACTCTTGAGGTCCTTCGGCAGCGCGCTGAGCGGCTTGAAGAGCCCGGGAAACGCCCGGCGATACGTTTTCAAGACCGGGTCGTCTTCGTCCATCACGTAGAAGTCCACGTCGCCGTTGTACGCATCCACGACGATCTTCACGGAGTTGCGCATGTAGCTGTCGCCCTGGAAGCGCCCGCGTGACCCCGCCGGCTCGGCGTACGGGAAGCGCTCGGCGGTCGTGTAGGCGTCCTGCACCCAGTACTGGCGCTGGTTCGACAGGACGAGGTACGGGTCCTGGTCGAGCTTCAAAAACGGCGCAATCTTGCGGATGCGCTCCTGCACGCGATTCCAGAACTGAATGCGGCTTCCCTCCTGAGGGTAGTCCGAAAGCAGAATGTTGTAGTCGGACTCCGTCCACGAAAAGAGCGCCCTCCGCCAGAAGCTGCCGATGGGCACGCCGCCATCGCCTTTGTAGCTGACGTACACATTGTCATTCCCCTGTGGGTACTCCAGTTCCGGGGCCCCCGTCGAGACGAGCCGGTAGGTGGGCGTGCGCTCGCCGTAATAGATGGCCGGCTCGTCGACTTCGAGCTCCTGGTAGTCGGTTTCCGGGGGAAGATTTTTGAGCAGGAGCCCCGGGGTCGAGCCTTCGCCCTGCTGGGCGACGAGGTTCATGACCGACCCGTAGCCGTGCGTGTAGCGCAGGTGGCGGTTTTCCCAGGAGTTCGTGGGCAGATTCTGCACGAGTTCGCGTCCGGCGAGCATCACCTGGCGGTACTCCCCGCCGATGTTGTACCGCCCGATGTCCACGTTGTAAAACTCGTAGTAGGTGCGGATCTCCTGAATTTGCTTGTAGGTGTCGATCAGGAGGCGCGGGTCCCAGAGGCGCACGTTGCTGATGGTGGCTTCGTTCTGGGTCACCTGCTGCGGAGTCAGGGTCGTCTGCGCCGGGTAGGAGCGCGTCTGGATCTTGCCCAGGTTGAATGCCTCGCGGGTGTACCTGATGTTGCGCTCCAGATACGGACGCTCGCGCTCCAGCTCGTTCGGCTCCACCGAGAAGCCCTGCAGGACCGACGGCACGACGAGCAGTCCCCCCACGAAGAGTACCGCGTAGACGCCCGCCCCGTACAGCAGCAGCTGGAAGCGGTAGCGCCAGACGGCATAGGTGAGGAGGCCCGCCAAGGCGAGCGTGGCGACGAACAGTACCCAGAGCGCCGGCAGGCGCGCCATCAGATCGGTGTAGCCGGCCCCGTAGACCGCGCCGCTGGAGCTCTGGAGCAGCTCGTAGCGGTCCAGCAGGAAGCCGCCCGCCCAGCCAACCAGGAGCAAGACGCCGTTGAGGCCGAGGTGACGCATCACCGAGGGACGCACGCGCAGGCGCCCGCCCTGCACTTCCATCTCGCCCATGAGCACGTAGACGGTGCCCAGCACCAGCAGCGCCAGCACGGCCATCGCCACGAGCGTCCCTTGCAGCACCTCCACGAACGGCAGGCGCAGCATGTAGAAGGCCACGTCGTTGCCAAAGACCGGGTCGGCCATCTCGTAGTTCGCCCCGTTGATGAAGTGCAGGAACGTCTCCCACTGCGCCGCGAAGCTACCCGCGAAGGTCAGCGCCAGGAACGCCGCAAAGCCGTAGCCGGCGATGCGCAGGTGGCCCCGCGTGAGCTGCATCCTCCCCATCTGCGGTGCTTCCCCTTGCTGCGCGAAGCGGGAGGCCCAGAGCGGCGGGAGCTGCCCCACGAGGTAGTGGAAATTGGCCGCAAAGAAGGCGCCCACGACCGCGAAGGCCGCCGCGAAGAGCCCCGCTTTGTAGGCCAGGGTCTTCCAGAAAACCGCCTCGTACTCGACGGCGCTCATCCAGAGCAGTTCGACCAGATAGCTGGGCAGGACGATCAGCAAAAGGATTAGAAGCCCCCCGATTCCCAGAAGCCACTTCGGCGAGAGCAGGCGATTCATCGGCGCGGCGGTAGCGGAGACAGTGAAGCGAATGCGCCCCGTTTTTTCCCGAGGGGCGATTTTTTACAATGCAACGACGACGTCTCAGTTCGCCCGGCGCCCTACGCGGGGCGTACTGCGCCGTTCGGCAACGGCGTGGCGCTCCGGCACGAGAGGCGTTTCGCGGCCTACGCCCTACTCCTCAGACGCCAGCGCTTCGCGCTCGTGCCACTGGGCCTCCGGCTCCACGTCGGCAGCGGGCTCGGGGCCGGGGTTGTCCCAGCCCATTTCCTCGGCCAGCATCAGGGGCGTGACCGTCATGGGCCGGTCCACGCGGATCTGGCAGGCCAGGCGGTAGTCGCCGAGGGCGTTGGTCTGCGCGAGCTTGTCGTACTCGGCACGCGTCATCGGCCCCGGCTCGCCTTCCGAGAAGGTTACGCGGCAGGTCGTGCACTTGGCCTGCCCCCCGCAGCGGTGCCCAATGTCGGCCCCGGTGGCGCGGACGGCGTTGACGAGGCGGGTTCCGTCGTCGGCGTCTATGGTGCCGAAGCCTTCTACGTCGAGGAGAGGCATGGAGGAAGGGCAGGAGTGCAGAAGTGCGTATGAAATCGGGGGCTTGCGATTTGACTCTTGCAATGTCGAGCTCGGAGCCCGGATTTTCGCGAACCACGAACCGCGCCCTCACGCTTCCACGCTCTCGCGCTGGCGTTCGGCGGCGGCGACCATGTTGCGCAGGGAGGGCTCGACCTCCTCCCAGCGGCGCGTCTTGAGCCCGCAGTCGGGGTTGACCCAGAGCTGCTCGGCCGGGAGCACCCCGAGGGCCTTCTCGATCAGACCCGCCATCTCCTCGGTCGAAGGCACGCGCGGGGAGTGGATGTCGTAGACCCCCGGCCCGATCTGGTTGGGGTAGCCCCTCTCCTCGAACGCCTCCAGAAGCTCCATCTTCGAGCGGGACGCCTCCATCGAAATCACGTCGGCGTCCATCTCGGCGATGGCCCCGATGATCTCGTTGAACTCAGAGTAGCACATGTGCGTGTGGATCTGCGTGGCATCGGAAGCCCCGGCGGTCGCCAGGCGAAACGCCCCGACCGCCCAGTCGAGGTAGTCCGCCCACTCAGAGCGCCGCAGCGGCAGCCCCTCCCGCAGAGCCGGCTCGTCGACCTGGATGATCGAAAGCCCCGCCTTTTCCTCCAGGTCGGCGACCTCCTGGCGCATCGCCAGGGCAATCTGGCGGCACGTCTGCGCCCGCGGCTGGTCGTCCCGCACAAACGACCACTGCAACATCGTAACCGGCCCGGTCAGCATCCCCTTGACCGGCTTCTCGGTAAGGGACTGCGCGTACTCGCTCCAGCGCACCGTCATCGGCTCCGGCCGCGAGACGTCCCCGTAGATGATCGGCGGGCGCACGCACCGGCTCCCGTAGCTCTGCACCCAGCCGTTGTCGGTAAACAAAAACCCCTCCAGGCGCTGCCCGAAGTACTCGACCATGTCGGAACGCTCCGCCTCCCCGTGCACCAGCACGTCGAGCCCGAGCTGTTCCTGCCGGTCAACAACCCGCGCGATGACATCTTCGAGAAACGACTCGTACTCCGCGCGGCTCAAGTCCCCTTTCTTAAACGCCGAGCGTCGCTTGCGCACCTCCGTCGTCTGCGGAAACGAACCGATCGTCGTCGTCGGAAGCGGCGGCAGCCCCAGCTTCTCCTGCTGCAAAACGCGCCGTTTCTCAAAGGGGCTGTCCCGCTCGAGCATGTCCCCGCCGGCCGCAGCGGCGCGCTGCTGGACCTCCGGGTCGTTGACGCGCCCGGACTCCGCGCGGCTCTTTTTGGCCCGCCGGCTCGCCTCGAAAACAAGCGCGGGCTTGCCTTGCTCCCCGGAGGCTGCTTGCTCCCCGGAGGCTGCTTGCTCCTCCGGGCCGGAGGCTGCTTGCTCCTCCGGGCCGGAGGCTGCGCGAGCGAGCGCGGCGACTTCCTCGAGCTTCTGCTTCGCAAACGCAAGCCAGGAACGGGCCTCCGTCCCCAGGTCCGGCTCGGTGTCCAGGTCCACCGGCACGTGCAACAGCGAGCACGACGGGCCCACCATGACGCGCTCCGGCCCCAGCTCGCGTGCGGCCCCCTTCAGGACCTCCAGCTTCGCGTCCAGGTCCGCGCGCCACACGTTGCGCCCGTCGACAAGCCCCAGCGAAAGCTTCATGCCCGAGGGCACCAGATCGAGCGCCTCAGACAACTGCTCCGGCCCCCGGACCAGGTCGAGGTGCACGCTGGCGACCGGAAGCCCGAAAACCGGCTCCAGGTTCTCCCCTACCCCCCCAAAGTAGGTCGCAAGGTGCAGGTCCAACTGCTCCGGCGTTTCCCCGGAGAGGCGCTCGTAGGCGCGCCGGTAGCCTGCAAGCGCCTCGTCGGAGAGGTCCAGCGCCAAAAACGGCTCGTCGAGCTGCACGTCGGTGGCCCCCTCGCTGGCAAGACGACCCAGCACCTCCTGGTAGACCGGCAGCAGGCCCTCCAGCAGGTCCAGCGGCGCGCTCTCGTCGGTCGTCTTGCTGAGCAAAAGAAAGCTGACCGGCCCGATCAAAACCGGGCGCGTGCGAATGCCCAGCTTCTTGGCTTCTTTGAACTCCTCGACCGGCTTCGCCGAGGAAGCAAGCGCGAAAGACTGGCCGGCCTCCAGCTCCGGGACAATGTAGTGGTAGTTCGTGTCAAACCACTTGGTCATCTCCATCGCGTGGGCGGCGGCTTCCCCGGCTTCCGCCTCCTTCTCTTGTATCCCGCGCGCCATGTCGAAGTAGCGGTCCAAACCGACCGGCTCGCCCTCCGAACGCGAAAACCCCTCCGAACGCGAAAACCGCTCCGGCACCGCCCCGACCATCGCGGCGGTGTCGAGGACCTGGTCGTAAAACGAAAAATCGTTCGACGGTATGTGGTCGATGCCGGCCTCCGCCTGCGTCTCCCAGTGCCGACGGCGGAGCGTCCGGGCGGTCTCCCGAAGCTCCTGTCGCGAACTGTCGCCGCCCCAGTAAGCCTCCACGGCGCCTTTGAGCTCGCGGCGGGCACCGATGCGCGGATAACCAAGATTGACGGCCTGAACCATTTTTTGAGGGAAGGGAAAGGGGAAAGAAGGGCGCGCTGCCCCAACGTACGGGCACGCGCCGGGAAAGGAAGCCGCTCGAATGCCATTTGAGAGCAAATTGCTGTTAATATTTGGGCGCGGCAGCATAGTGGATGGAGAGCAGTTCCCGAAGAGCAGTGCCTTTAACTACTCCCCACCTACCGTTCTCCACACTCCCCCAGCGGCCAATCGGGACGATCCGGTTCGGCACAGGCTTTGCCGTTGCGTTTGGGCCCGCCCGCGTCGTTCCATGTAGTAAGTGACCGCGCCCTTCCTCCCTCTCGCTCCGCACGCATGAGCGACGAACGCGCCTCCGCGCCGCCCGCCCAAACGGCCTCCGCCGACGGACCGAGCGGGACGGCCGGGGAGGCTCCTTCCGACGGCGCTTCCTCCGACGCGGGCGGCGCCGACGTCGCCTCCCCCGAAGGACGCGGCCCCGGCGAGGCGCCCGGCGGCGGCCCCTCCGAGGAGAAGCACCGCAACTTCGGCACCTTCGGCGGCGTCTTCACGCCCACGGTGCTGACGATCCTGGGCGTCATCATGTACCTGCGTACCGGCTGGGTGGTCGGCAACGCGGGCATCCTGGGGGGGCTGCTCATCATCCTGCTTGCCTTCGGGATTGCCACGCTCACGGCGCTCTCGATGTCGGCGATCACGACGAATATTCGCATCGGGGCCGGCGGGGCCTACGCGATCATTTGCCAGAGCCTGGGGCTGGAGGTCGGCGGGGCCGTCGGCATTCCGCGCTACGTCTCGCAGGCGCTGGCGGTGACGATGTACATCTTCGGGTTTCGGGAAGGCTTTCTGGCGTTTTTCCCCCAGTACGCCGCCTACGCCTTCGCCGTGGACGTGACGGTGCTGGTGGTGCTCTTCGCCATCGCCTACATTAGCGCCGACCTGGCGATCAAGACCGAGTACCTCATCATGGCGCTGATTGTCGGGTCGCTCGTGTCGATCCTGATCGCGGCGTTCAACGGCTCGATGCAGTATCCGGTGACGCAGGTGGGCTGGTGGGGCGACTTTGCCGGCTACACCGGGGGCGCCTCGGCGAGCAGCCCCAGCGGCGAGACGCCGGGGGCGAGCTTCTGGCTGGTCTTCGCGGTCTTTTTCCCCGCCTCGACCGGCATCATGGCCGGGGCCAACATGAGCGGCGATCTCGAAAACCCGCGCAAGGCCATTCCGAAGGGCACAATGTGGGCCATCGGGGTGAGCCTCGTCGTCTACCTCGCGCTGGCGTACTGGGTGGCACGCTCGGCCACCCCCGCCGAGCTCACCGGCAACTACTACGTCATGATCGAGAAGGCCGCCTGGCCGCCCGCCGTGGTGGCGGGACTGCTGGGGGCGTGCTTCTCCTCGGCGCTCGCCTCGGCAGTGGGGGCGGGGCGCATCCTCCAGGCGATGGGCGAGCACCGCATCGTCCCGGCCAGCGGCTGGGTCAAGCAGCTGACCCAAAAAGGCGAACCGCGCAACGCCATGCTCGTGACGGGGCTGATCGTCTTCGCAGCGATCCTGCTGCGCGACCTCAACGCGCTGGCGCCTTTGATCACGCTCTTCTTCCTCATCACGTATCTGATGCTCAACGTGGTGCTCCTGATCGAGCAGAGCGTCAACCTGGTGAGCTTCCGCCCGCTCTGGCGCGTGCCGATGTGGGTCTCGATTGCCGGGACGCTTGGCTGCCTGGTGGTCATGTTCATCGTGAACCCGACCTTCAGCGTCGTCTCGGTGGTGGTGACGATTGGATTTTATTTCCTGTTGGTGCGGCGCCAGCTCAACGCTCCGTTCGAGGACGTGCGCTCGGGGCTGTTCGTCTCGATGGCCGAGTGGGCCGCGCAGCGCGTGCAGGAGCTCCCGGAGATGCAGGAGCGCGCCTGGAAGCCGAACCTGCTGGTGCCGGTGCGCGACGAGAGCGTGTTGCGCGGCATCTCGGAGATGCTTGAGGCGCTGGCCGCGCCCAACGGATCGGTCAAGATCGTCGGTCTCGGGCACAATGAAGACGAGCAGCTTCTGAGCGATGAAGCAAACGGAGCAGCGGCCAGGGCCGGACCGCAGGGAGCAGCGCAGACGGTCGCAGATGCTTCGGCGGCGAGCAGTGCCGGGGAGACGGAACCGCTGCGAGAAGCCCCCCGCGACGAAGCGGAGGACGCCCGCGCGAAAAAAGAAGAGGCGAGGCCTGCCGCTGAAGAGGGAGGCGACGCCCAGCACCGTGCCGCGCGCCAGGGCCCCACCCCCTCGGGCAGTCCGCGCTCGAGACGCAAGGCCGGGCGAGCTGCGCGCACCCGGCAAAAGCGCGACGAAACCGATCCCGAAGAGCGCGCGCGCTCAGTCAAGCGGCGGCAGAACGCAGTCCTCTCCGAACGCCTGACGCAGACGACGCGCTCCTACCGCGCGCACGGCATCTTCGCCAGCTCGACGGTGATCGACGCGGGCGGCTACGCCGAAGGGCTCATCGCCGGAATGCAGGCGATACGCGGCACGTTCTTCAAGCCCAACGTGGTCTTTCTGGAAATGGACGAGGAGCGCGAGGAAGACCACCGCCTGATCGTGCGTGAGGCCGACCGCGAGGGCATCGGGACGCTGCTCTACGCCCGGCACCCGCAGGCCGGCCTCGGGCAACGCCAGTCGATCAACGTGTGGATCCACGACCGCAGCCCCGACTGGCGCGTGAAAATAAAAATCGGCAATCTCGACCTGATGGTCCTCTGCGCGCACAAGCTGGCGCAGAACTGGGGCGCGCGGATGCGTCTTATTACCGTCGTGGACCGCGACGACAAGGAGGAAAAGGCACGCGCATTCATGGAGCAGCTCCGCGACCTCGGGCGCTTCACCGACGCGGAGGTCGTCGTCGGGCGCGGCGGCTTCGACTCGTTCCTCCGCGAGGCCCCGCAGGCGGACCTGAGCGTGTTCGGGATGCTGCCGGATCCCGACTTCGACTTCTCGCGCCGCATGGTCGAGGCGACGCGCTCGACGTGCCTCTTCGTGCGCGACAGCGGGCAGGAGAGCGCGCTCGCGTAGCGCGCGCTTGTGCTCGCGCGATTGTCCGTTTACCGCCCCGAGCGTGGGTTGCTAAAGCCGAAACCGCCAATGCCCCTGCATACAGGCCGCCCCAGGACGATCGCGTGCTTGCTTGCGGAGACACGGGGCCGCTCCCCTTTTTTCACGCCGCTTTTTCACGTCGCTGTCTCCTCTGCCGTCTCAGCGGAGACGACGTGCGCGCCGGCGTTTTTCATCTCACGCCATGCCTCCTCGAGCGACCCCTCCACGTCGATCCCGCGCGTGGCGCCCTTAACGACGAAAGTCTCGAAGCCTTCCGCTCGCGCGTCGAGCGCGGACCACTTGACGCAAAAGTCTGTCGCCAGGCCGCACAGGTAAAGCCGCTCGATGGAGCGCGCGCGCAGGTAGCCGGCCAGCCCGGTGGGCGTCTGGTGATCGTTTTCATAGAAGGCCGAGTACGAGTCGATCTCGGGCCGGAAGCCCTTCCGAAAGATGGCCTCCACGGAACGCGTGTCGAGGTCGGGGGGGAAGCGGGCGCCCTCGCTGCCCTGCACGCAGTGGTCGGGCCACAACACCTGCTCGCCGTAGTCCATCTGCACGGTCTCCATGGGCTCTTTGCCGGCATGCTGCGAGGCGAAGGAGTGGTGGCCGGGCGGGTGCCAGTCTTGCGTCTGGAGCACACAGTCGAACGCCTCGGCCAGCCGATTGACGCGCGGGACGACGTGGTCGCCTTCGGGCACCGCCAGCGCGCCGCCGGGGCAGAAGTCGTTCTGCAGATCAACGATGAGGAGGGCCTGCTGAGGCATGGGAGTACGGGGCGTGCGGGAGTGGGGATGTGCCGAGATAGAAACGAGTTTGCGTGATCGGGTGGTTCCGGCGGGATCCGGGCGCAACGCGCTTCATTCAAAAAGCTTGCGCTTCCTGTTTTCCGGCTTGCCTTTCCCCATGCCTTCGCCCGTCGCTGCCGCCCCCGCCGATGTTTCCGAGGCCGGCGGCGTCGAAGACGAGATCGAGCGCGTGTTCACGCGCCAGCGGAGCGCCTTCAGGCGCGAGCGCCCGCCCTCCCGCCGAGCGCGCGAAGACCGCTTGCGAAGCCTGCGCGACCGGCTCCTCGCGCGCCGCGCCGACGTGAAGGCGGCCCTCTACGCGGACTTCCGCAAGCCTCCTCAGGAGGTGGACGCCACCGAGATCAGCCCCGTCAAGGCCGAGATCGATCACGTCCTGTCGCACCTGAAGGCGTGGATGAAGCCCCAGCCGGTGCCCACGCCCTCCGCGTTGACGGGCACCGCCTCGGCCGTGCGCTACGAGCCGAAGGGCACCGCGCTCATCCTGGCGCCGTGGAACTACCCGGTGAGCCTGACGCTGATGCCACTCGTCTCGACCCTGGCGGCAGGCAACCGCGCGATCCTCAAGCCTTCAGAGTTCACACCCCACACCACCGCGCTGATGGCCGAAATGGTCGAGTCCCTCTTCGACGAGGACCACGTGGCGCTCTTCTCCGGCGGGCCGAACGTGGCCGAGGCGCTCACGCGCCACCCCTTCGACCACATCCACTTCACCGGCAGCCCGGCTATCGGGAAAAAGGTGATGCAGGCCGCCGCCGGGCACCTGGCCCCCGTCACGCTCGAGCTGGGCGGCAAGAGCCCCGCCGTCGTCGATGAAACGGCCGACGTAGAGGACGCCGCGCGCAAGATCGCCTGGGGCAAGTTTACCAACGCAGGCCAGACGTGCATCGCGCCGGATTACGCGCTCGTCCACGAAGGCCAGCAGGCACGCTTCGTCTACGCGCTGCGACGCCACCTGCGGGCCTTCTACGGCGCCACCCCCGAGGAGCGCCAGGCCACGCCCGACTACGCCCGCCTCGTCAGCGACAAGCACTTCAACCACGTGACCGGCCTGCTGGCAGAGGCCACCGAGCAGGGCGCGCGCGTCGCCGAAGGCGGCCAGACCGACGCCGAGGAATGCTACGTCGCCCCTACGATCCTGACGAGCGTGCCCGAAGACGCCCGCGCGATGCAGGAAGAAATCTTCGGCCCCGTGCTGCCGGTGCTCCCGTTCTCAACGCTCGCCGGCGCGGTGGACCGCGTCAACGACCGACCCAATCCGCTGGCGCTCTACGTCTTCTCCGAACGCGACGCGAACACCGAGTACGTTCTGGAGCGTACCACCGCCGGGGGAAGTTGCGTAAACGAGGTGCTCCTGCACTACCTGAATCCCGACCTTCCCTTCGGGGGGGCCGGGCCCAGCGGCATTGGGCGCGCGCACGGGTTTCGCGGCTTCAAGGAGCACTCCAACGAGCGCGGCGTCCTGCGCCGCCGCTTCGGCTCCTCACTGATGTCGTGGGTCTACCCGCCCTACGACGCGACCGCCCGCCGCCTCATCGGCACGATGACGGAATGGCTGTGATGAGTTTGCGGGTGCGGGTGGGCGAGCGTATGGGAGGAGACTTGCCCCCCTCCGGTGTCTCCCCCCGCCGACGTTTTTCCACCCCCGCACCCCTACACTCCCGAACGCCCATACCCCAACCATGCACGACTACGTGATCGTCGGGGGCGGCTCGGCCGGGGGGGTGCTGGCGCGTCGCCTCAGCGAGGACCGGGGGGCGCGCGTGCTCCTGCTGGCGGCCGGCGGAGAGGCGGAACGCGCGATGGACGCGAGAACGCCAGTAGCCTCCCAGAACCTGTTTGCGACCGAACGCGACGAGGGGGGGTGCACGACCGCCCCTCAGGAGCACCTCCTGGCGCGCGAGCTGCACTGGCCGCGCGGCAACATGCTGGGCGGCAGCAGCGCCGTGGACGCGAGAATTGCTCTTCGCGGCCATCCCGCCGACTACGACGCCTGGGCCGCCGCCCACGGCTGCGACGGATGGCGCTACGCTGCGGTCCTGCCTTACTTCAAGCGCCTCGAATCCAACGCGCGCGGCGCTTCGCGCTACCACGGCGAGCGCGGCCCCCTGCTCGTCTCCGACCTGGAGGCCCCGCACCCGCTCACGCAGGCCGTCGTGCGTGCGGCCGTCGGTGCAGGGCACCCATATAACGCCGACTTCAACGCCGGTGTGCCGAACGGGGCCGGTCTCCACCAGGTTACGCAACGGGCCGGGCAGCGTCCCAGCACAGCGGCGCCCTACCTCCGGCCCGCAAGAGGCCGCGACAATCTCACCGTGATGACCGATGCGGACGTGCGGCGCGTCGAGATCGACGGCGGGCGTGCCATCGGCGTCACCTACGAAGAGGATGGGCTCGAATGGTTCGCCGAGGCGCGTGCGGAGGTGATCCTGTGTGCCGGGGCCGTCGGCTCGCCGCAGCTCCTCATGCGCTCGGGACTGGGGCCGGCGGAGCACCTCGAAGACCGGGACGTGACCGTCCGAGCGGACCTGCCGGGCGTAGGGCAAAATCTGCAAGACCACCTCGCCGTGCCGGTCTGCCGGAGCCTCGCGGGCGGCAGACCGCCCTCGCCGGCGCGGAGGGGCGCTCGCCCCCCCACGGCACGCGACCTGCTCGCCGGCCCCGGCCTGGCGGCCTTGAGTGCCGGCGAGGCGTCGGTCTTCTTTTCCACACGCGCGGAAATTCCGGCGCCGGACGTACAGCTCCACGCCGCTCCCCTCCAGTCCCCCGGCCCGGGAGCGACCAAAGGCGAAGCGTTCATGCTCGCTCCCGCTCTGCTTCGACCGCAGAGCACCGGCCGCCTCACCCTTTCCCCCAACGCCCCCGACGGAAAGCCCGTCATCCAACCGCGCTACGGCGCCGCGCGCACCGATCTGGACGCGCTGGGAGCCGGCATCCGCGCCGCGCGCGAGATCTTCGCGCAACGCCCCTTCGCGCGCTTCGGCGCCGAGGAGCTCGTGCCCGGCCCCGAGAAAACGACTGACGACGAGCTGCGCAGCTACGTTCGTCTGGAAGCGCAGACGCTCTACCACCCGGTGGGTACCTGCGCGATGGGCACCGGCGCGGAGACCGTCGTGGACCCGAGCCTGCGCGTACGCGGCGTCGAGGGCCTGCGCGTGGCCGGCGCCTCGGTCATGCCGCGCATCCCGCGCGGCAACACGAATCTGCCGACGATCATGATCGCCGAAAAGGCGGCAGACCTGATTCGCGGTCACGCCCCCCTGCCCCCCGACGAAGAGGCGCATGCCCCGGCGGCGAAAACAGCGACGTAGCGCCTCGCCCGTCATCCACGCCCTGCCCCGCCCTGCTCGCCGATCACGGCCATCGTAAGGCGGCTCTGGCAAACGAGGCGCCCTTCCTCCCCTTCGATGATGCGAATCTGCCACACCTGCGTGGTGCGCCCCACGTGCACCGGGCGTACTGTGCCGGTGACGAACCCCGAACGCACTGCGCGCACGTGATTGGCGTTGATTTCCAGCCCCACCCCTTCCCGGCCGCCCGGCAAGCAGGCGTGCGTGGCCACGCTGCCGAGCGTCTCGGCCAATGCCACCGAGGCGCCCCCGTGAAGCAGGCCGAACGGCTGGCGGGTGCGCTCGTCCACCGGCATCCTCGCGCGGATGAAGCGCGGCCCGATCTCGACGAACTCGATGCCGAGATGGGCGGTCATATTGCCCGCGCGCAGGGCATTGAGTTCGTCGAGCGTGACCCCGCGCCGCCAGAGCGTTTCATCAGCATCGGGTTCTCGCTGGGAAGACGATTTCATGTCTGCTGCGGACGGCCTGGGAAAACGAAAGCCGGGCATGCTACGCCTCCTCGCGGGTGCGCCAGTAGCGGGCCAGCCCGTGCCAGCTCTCGCGCGGGCGGCCGAAGTTTTCGTAGGGCGTGCGCCGCGCCTCGGGCACGTGACGCGCGACCTCCGCGATCTTTTCCTCGTCGAAGGCGGCGGCGAGCGTCTCGTCGGTTTCTTCTTTGCGTTCGAGCCCGTCGCGGACGTCCTCGGCCCAGGCGCGCAGGCGCGCTTCCATCTGGTCGAGGTGCGCGCCGGGGTCCTCGTGCGGGCCGAAGTGTGTGCAGAAGAGGCGCTCCGGCTCCATCCGGCGGAGGGTTTCGAGGCTGTCGAGCCACGCCTCCCGGTCTACGTCCGGCGGCGGTGTGACCGGGAGCACGTAGTCCAACCCGGAGGTGCGCTGCCCGGCCGTGTCGCCCACGAAGGCTGTGCCGCTCGCCTCGTCGAGATAGCTGACGTGGTGCGTTGCGTGGCCGGGCGTGTGGGCCACGCGCAAGCGGCGCGCGGCCGCCGCCGATCCCAGCGCGAGCGTGACGCCGTCTTCGACTGCGTGCACCCGGTCTTCGGGCACCGGCAGCACCTCGCCCCAGAGCGCATCCATCTGGTCGCCGTAGAGGCGGCGCGCACTTTTCAGCAGGCGCGAGGGGTCGGCCACGTGCGGGGCGCCTGTGGCGTGGACGTACACGTCGAGATCGGGCCGCCCCTGGGCCACCGTGCCGGTGGCGCCGGCGTGGTCGAGGTGGATGTGCGTGAGCAGCAAGGCGCGCACGTCATCCAGGGCGTAACCGCGCGCGCTGAGGCCCGCCTTCAGCCCCTCCAGCGCGGTCGTCGGGCCGGGGTCCACCAGCGCGAGGCCGCCGCCGGGAAGCCGGAGCACGCCGGTGGCGAGGTACTCCGCCGCGCCCATGTACCGGAGGTCCACGTACCAGGTGCGCGCGTCGATGGAGGCTGTTGGCGCTTCGGGTTTTGTGCTCTGGGCTTCGGGACAGTCCACGGGAGGCGAGTCGAGTGAGATGTAGGAGCGGGATATGTCGTGCCCGCACAGCGATTCAGGAAGAGCCGCGCTTCGCCTGCGAGAGATCCTCACGGCGGACGCCCTCGAAGTCGAGGATGTAGTCGGCGCCGAAGTGGCCGGCGGGGGTCTGGAAACCGGTCGCAGCGCTCCCGTTCAGGGCGCGCTCGGCGGTCCCCAGCGCGGTGCGGGCGGTAAGCGCGTAGGCTTCGGGTCCGCTCAGGCGCGCAGTGGCCGCCCCGCCGCCGGCGGTGCGCGCCCGGCCCCAGACGAAAGAGCGTCCCGTCTCACGCATCGCGGCGTCGGGGCCTTCCGCGCTTTCCCGGGCAAAGGCTTCGAGAAACCTCCTCACGGGCCGCGTGCGCAGAAGCGGACCCGCGTAGCGGGCAGCCTTCATCAGGTGCTCGGCGCCCCTCGGCAGTTTGGCGTAGGTGATGATGTTGGGGATGCCAGTCGTATGCCAGGCGGTCGCCACGTCGCCCCACGGAATACTGACGACCTTGGTAGCCCCCCGCCCGAAGTCCACCTGCCGGGTGCGCCAGGCAGCGGGCGTGTGCGTGATCCGCCCGCTCTTGCGGATGGCGCTGCCGCGTCCGGCGTTCATCGCGGCCGTGGCCGCCGTCCCGCCCGAGAGGTTTCCCTTCATGAAAACGGCCAGCTCCAGGTACTGCGCGTCCGGCTGTTTTTCCTTGAGATAGGCCGCCAGGCAGTCGGTGGGCACCACGTCGAAGCCCACGCCCGGCATGAGCATGACGCCGGCCTCCGTCGCGCGCGCATCCTGACTGGCGACGTACTCGAAGACTTCGATCTCGCCGGTAATGTCGAGGTAGTGCGTCCCTGCGCGCAGGCACGCCTCGACCATTGGGTGCGCGGTGCGCGCGAAAGGGCCGGCGCAGTGCAGCACGAGATCGGCTTCGGAAACCGCCTCGCGTAGTGCGGTCCCGTCTTCCAGCGCGAAAGCGCGGTGCGGCAGCTCCAACTCGCGCGCCAGCGTGCCCAGCTTCTGGGCATCGCGCCCGGCGAGGATCGGCTCGGGTCCGTGTTCGGCGGCGCGGCGCGCGACGAGGCGCCCCGTGTAGCCGTAGGCCCCGTAGATCAGCAGCGACATGGGTTGCGGGTTGGGATCTGGAATCGGAGCTTTGCCGAACGAGCGTCGTCCCCTGGACGAACCTGTTTGAGATCCGCCCCGTGGAGCACTCGGGCGCTTCGCTCCCGGCGCCGGACCGGGGTCTGGGATGACACGTTATCCGGCAGGCACGAGCGAAAGCGGGAGGCACGCGAAGCATTCCGTCTCTCTCTTCCTCACCGGCCGCGCCCCCCGGCAATACACATTCATCAGCAGTCCGATGTATTCGTAATCGTCGCGGCATCGAGCGCTCACTCGAAGAGCCCCTGGAACTTCGTAGCCGCCGGGATCGAGCCGTCCACGTTCAGGTCGCCCTGCATCATGAGTTGCATGGGATTGGCCTTCCCGTTGTTGATCTTGAGCCAGTTCTCAGCGCTGGTCACCAGCGTCGCGTCGGGCGCCTCGTGAGTGCCCTCTTCGATGTTCAACGCCTGGTCGCGCACCTCGGCGTAGTACCGGCCGCCGCCTTCTCCCGTCAGGTTCATTTGAACGACGCTGTTCATGCCCTGCGCTTTCTCGGGGTTGAAGCGCTTGGGGTAGGCGCTGAGCAGTTCGTCAATGGTCTGGTAGTGGGGCATGGCGTTAGTGGGGCGTGGCGGAAAACCGAGGAATAGAAAATGCAGGCAGGCAACCCGATCGCAAAGTAGCGACGCCCGGCCTTCAGGTCAAGCGCGGGACCAGTAGCCCCACCCCGAGCATGAACGCGGAACGCTACCGCGCAGCCTGGTTTTGGGAACTGCCTGACGGGCAGCCCTGAAGTTGCCTGATGAAAAACGTCGAGAACGAAGGCAAGGACGAACGCGACGACATCCGCCGGCGCGCCGAGTGATTCCGGCGAAAAGTGCGAAGGGAAGGCGTAGAAGAAGCGTGAGAGTCTGTAGGGGGCGCTGAGGCGCCGGTGGACAGAGCACCTACGCCCTCATCTCTTCCACGCCTCCGCTCACCAGCCAGCCGTTTCCGCCTCCAGTTCCCGCCCTCAAACCATGAGTGACAGCAACGCCGAGACGACCGCCGTCGTCTGGTTCCGCCACGACCTGCGACTGGCCGACAACCCCGCCCTCCACGCCGCTGCCGAGGAATTCGACGCTGTGGTGCCCGTTTTCGTCTGGACGCCGGACGAAGAGGGCAACTGGCCCCCCGGCGGAGCCCATCGCTGGTGGCTGCACCACTCCTTGAAGGCGCTGGCCGACGACCTCGACTCGCGCAGTTCGCGCCTGATCCTGCGCGTGGGGCCGGCGCTCGACGAGCTCCAGGCCGTCCTCCACGCCACCGGTGCGGACGCGGTCTACTGGAACAAGCGCCACGAACCGGCGATCTTCGAGCGCGACCGCGACGTAGCGCAGGCGCTCCGCGCGGACGACACGGCGTTCGCCGTCTACGAAAGCACCCTCTTGCACGACCCCGACCGCATCGAGACCACGAGCGGCGGGCCCTACCACGTCTTCACTCCCTTCTGGAACAAATTCCGAAAGCGAGTCGAGGTGCCCCTGCCGCTGGACCGCCCGCGCCTGGGCGAACGCAAAGCGCCGTCGAACTGGCCCGCCTCCGCCGACCTTTCCGAACTGAAGCTCACGCCCGAAGCGCAGGACGGGGTCAACTGGGCCGAGGGCTTCGCCGACGTGTGGGCTGCGCGCCAACCGGGCCGCGCCCCCGGCGAACAGGGTGCCCACCAGCGGCTGGAGCATTTTTTGGAGAACGGCCTCGCCAGCTACGACGACGACCGCGACCGGCCCGACCTGGACGGCTCTTCGCTGATGAGCCCGCGCCTGCACCACGGCGAGATCAGCCCGCGACAGATCTGGCACGCCGTGCAGGAAAAAAGCGGCGGCGGCCCGCTCTCCGACGACGAAGAGTCGTTTCT
>PXTS01000066.1 GCA_003022485.1 Bacteroidetes bacterium QS_8_68_28 | reverse complement strand
GAGGCGCCGGCCTGCCGTCTCGGCGCGCTCGCGAACTATCGCGCGCAGGCGCCGGTTGGCCGCCACGCCGCCGACGAGGGCGAGGTCGGAGGCGCCGACGTCGTCGGCGGCCTCGAAGAGCACGTCTGCCAGCACTTCGACGATGGCTTCCTGGACGGCGGCGCACAGGTCGGCGCGGTGGCGGTCGAGGTAGGCGGCGCGCTCATCCTCATCGCCGACGTCACGCAGGTGGTAGAGCACCGCCGTCTTGAGGCCGCTGAACGAAAAGTCGTAATCGCTGCCGCCGGGCCGCGAGCGGGGGAAGTCGTGAAAGGCAGGATCGCCCTCGTCGGCGAGACGCCCGATCTCCGGGCCGCCGGGGTAGGGGAGCCCCAGGAGCTGGGCGATCTTGTCAAAGGCTTCGCCGGCGGCGTCGTCGCGCGTCCGACCCAGCAGCACCGGCGGCACGTCGTGTGCTTCGGCGAGCAGGAGCTGGGTGTGCCCGCCGCTGGCGATGAGGCCGAGCAGCGGTGCAGGCGGAACGTCCTCTTTCAAAAAAACCGACGCGAGATGCCCTTCAAGGTGATTCACGCCCACCAGCCGGGCGTCGAGGCCGAAGGCCAGTGCCTTTGCGTAGCTCAGGCCCACCAGCAGGGCCCCGCTGAGGCCCGGCCCGCGCGTGACGGCCACCGCGTCGAGGTCGGCAGCGGCAGCGCTCGCTTCGTCCAGCGCCGCGTCCACGACGGGAACGATGAGACGCTGGTGCGCGCGCGAAGCGACCTCGGGAACGACGCCGCCGAAGTCGGCGTGCTCGCGCTGTGTGCTGGTGACGCTCGACTGCAGGACGCCGCCGGTCATCACCGCCGCGCAGGTGTCGTCGCAAGACGTTTCGATGCCGAGGATCGTTCGTTCGGGCATGGGAGGGCGGGGGCGTGGAGCGGGTTCCGTCGAAGGCGTACCCTGATGAAGGACCGTCGTTCGCCCACGAACGTGAAAATAGCAAGGGGCGGCGTCACGGCTGCTTGCCGCGCGCCGCTTCTCGGAGGGCGTTCCGGTACACACGTCAGACGCGCGCTCGTGGCTCTTCCCGACCGCTCCGACCGAAGCTTCGACCGGACCCGCCGCGCGCGGCGAGTCGCGCGTGGGGGACTGGGCGTGCTCTTCGCGGTCGCCGGCGCGTTGCACTTCGCGGCGCCGGGCTTCTACCTGACGATCATGCCGCCGTATCTGCCGGCCCCTCGGGCGCTCGTCTACGTCAGCGGGGCGGCCGAGATCGCCGGCGGGGCGGGACTGCTGCTGCTGCGGCCGCCGGGGCGTCAGTGGGCCGCCGCCGGGTTGATCGCGCTCCTGCTGGCGGTCTTTCCGGCCAACGTGCACATGGCGCACCAGGCGGTCGCCTCGCAGGGATGGACGGCCCCGTGGACGCTGGGCGCGCTCGCGCGCCTGCCGCTTCAGTTTGTGCTCATCGGCGTGGTATGGTGGGCGGCGCGAAAGCGCGAGCCTGCGGAAGCGCGGAAGTAGCGGAACGGGCGGCACCGGAACACACCAACCCCGGACCCTCTCATTGCGGCGGCCCCAGCGCCAGGGAATCGGGCACGTCGTTGCGTTGCTCGCCGGGGTTGACGACGTTGACGAGCGGCAGCGCCAGCGCGGCGAAGAACGTCCCCAGCGCGCCCAGCAGAAACTCCTGCTGAAACTCCACGAAGTCCTCGGTGAACTGCCCGTCCTCCTCGCGGCGGTGCCCCTCGATGTCGAGGTACAACACGCGGGGCCAGTCAGGGAACTGCTCCTGCGCTTCCTGCAGGTAGGCGAACACGTCCTGGGCGGCCTTCTCGAAGGAGTCGTCGGCCCGCACGACGTGGTGGACCGAGACGGTGTTGTCGAAGGTCATGTGGATGCCTTCCTCATCGGGCTTGTCGTAGTCGGGGACGAAGGCGGGGGGACCCTCCGCTTCCTGCGGCGGCTCGATAGGGGTGCGCTCGGCGTCTTCGCCGAACAGGTCCTGGCCGGGAGCGTCGCTGCCGGCATCGTCGGGCATGGGAGTGGGGGCCTGGGAGAGGAAACGTTTTCGCGCGGCGGCGCCAAAGGGCGCGTCGTCAGCGCTCGGGAGGAGCGGTGAGCGTCTCGTAGGCGCGTTGCGCCCGGCGAAAGGCTTCGGCGTGCTCCTTGCGCGCAGCGTCGCCGCTGGTGGCATGACGGTCGGGGTGATGGCGAAGGACTTGCTCACGCCATGCGCGCTTGATGTCCTTCTCGGTCGCGCCTTCGGGCAGCCCCAGCGTGCGCAGGGCGCGGCGCACCTCCGCCCGGTGCTCGGCGTCGCGGGGCGCCTGGGCGCGTTTTTCGCGCGAGGAGCCGCTGCGGCCCCGCGGGTCGCGCTCGTTGGCCGCATGGCGCCGCCGGCGGCGGCGGAGGAAACGCAGGCGCGCCCGGACGTGCTCGCGTTTGTCGCTGCGCTGGGAGGCACGCCCCGCCGAGTGCGCGCTCGCGTAGGCCAGCACGCCGAACGCCAGCATTCCGCCGGAGAGCCACAGCACGCCCCCGAGCGCCAGGTCCTGGCGCGCCGCCGCCAGCACGCCCAGGCCCACGGCCGTCAGGCCGGTGAGCGTGGAGATCCGCATGCGGTACGCCCAGAGCCGGCGGCGAGCATCGGTCGCGCCGTGGGCGGCTTCCTGGGCGCCCCGGTAGAACGCGCGTAGCGCGCGCCACGCCAGCCACATCGAGGCGCCGACGGCGGCAGCAGCGACGATAAGTGCGAGCACGTCGATCACAGTCGGTGTATCGTTGAAATGCGTCCTCGTTGAAAGCGTTGCCGTTCGGGCGACGCCTGCGTGCCCGTGCTGTCAGTTCGTGTTGCGTGCGCGGCTCAATATGTACATTCGCTTCGGCATGAAGACGGATGCGCTTCAATCGTTGTTCGGTCGTCGCGTTCGGGGGCTACGTGAGCGCGAGGAACACCCGCAACGGCAACGTGCCGAGGCGGCGGCGCTCTCGGTGGAGTACGTCAGCAAGATCGAGCGTGGACGCGCTTCTCTGGAGGGCGTTTCTCGTTCTCCGAAGAGCTTGCGACGAAAGCGAGACGCCGGATGCCTACGCCACCGCGCCTTCCTCGACCGCAGCCCCGTCTTCGTCCACGTCGGCCGCCGCGTTGCCGTTCGAGGAAGCCATTGCGTCGAGGTCCACATCGTCGCCTTCTTGTTCGGCGAAGGCGGCGGAGCGTTCCAGCTCTTCTTTCAAAAAGTCGCCCGTGGCTGTGCCCGATTCGGCCGCCTCCTCCGGCGTGCCTTCGAAGAGAAGGTGTCCACCTTCCGCGCCGCCTTCGGGGCCGAGGTCGATGAGGTGATCGGCCGTTTTGAGCACGTCCAGGTTGTGCTCGATGACGATGACGGTGTTGCCTTTCTCCACCAGCGCGCGGAGCACGCCCAGCAGGTGGCGAATGTCCTCGAAGTGCAGGCCCGTCGTCGGCTCGTCGAGGATGTAGAGCGTGTCGCCGGTGCCGGGGCGGGAGAGTTCCTTTGCCAGCTTGACGCGTTGCGCCTCGCCGCCGCTGAGCGTGGTCGACTGCTGCCCGAGATGAATGTAGCCGAGCCCCACCGAGTCGAGCGTGCGCAGCTTGCGCTCGATGCGCGGGACGTTCTGGAATAGTTCCAGCGCCTCGGCGACCGTCAGGTCCAGCACGTCGGCCATCGAGTGTTCGTTGTAGCGCACCTCCAGCGTTTCGGGGTTGTAGCGTTTGCCGTCGCACTCGTCGCACGCGACGTAGGTGTCCGGAAGAAAGTTCATTTCCAGCTTGACAATGCCCGCGCCCGTGCACTTCTTGCAGCGCCCGCCTTCGGTGTTGAACGAGAAGCGCGTCTTGGTGTAGCCGCGCATCTTCGACTCCGGCAGATCCGCGAACAGGTCGCGCAGGTAGTCCATCAGGCCGGTGTAGGTGGCCGGGTTCGAGCGCGGCGTGCGCCCGATGGGCTGCTGCGAAATCTCGATCACCTTGTCGATGTGGTCTTCGCCTTCGATGGCATCGTAATGGAGCGGCACCGTCTTGGCGTTGTGGTGGTGGCGCTGGAGGATCGGATACAGCGTCTCGCTGATGAGGCTGGACTTGCCGCTGCCGGAGACGCCGGTGACGCAGACGAGCTTTCCCAGCGGCAGATGGCTTTCGAAGCCGTTCCGCCGCAGCGGCAATTCGTCCGGCGGCGCAGCGCTGATGAGGTGCCCGCCGTTGCGCCCGGCGCCGGGGCCGAGGTCCACCACAAAGTCCGCCGCCTCGATGGTCTCGCGGTCGTGCTCGACGACGAGGACCGAGTTGCCGAGGTCGCGCAGCCCCTTCAAGGATTCGATCAGGCGGTGGTGGTCGCGCGGGTGCAGGCCGATGGACGGCTCGTCGAGGACGTAGAGCACGCCGGTCAATTGCGTCCCGATCTGCGTGGCCAGGCGGATGCGCTGGCTCTCCCCGCCGGAGAGCGTGCGCGCCTGCCGGTCGAGCGTCAGGTAGCCCACGCCCACGCCGGTCAAGAACGAGAGGCGCTCGCGGATTTCCTTGACGACGGGCGCGGCGATTTGCGCTTTTTGTCCTTCGAACTGAACGCGCTCGAAGAAGCCTTCCAGCCGCCGCAGGTCCATCTGCGCCAGCTCGGCGATATTTTTCTCCTCCGTCACGTTCCCGCCGATGCGGTAGGCCAGTGCCTCGGGGTTGAGGCGTCCGCCGTCACATTTCGGGCACGGGCCCTCGCTCATGAAGTGCTCGGCCCAGCGCTTTTGCTTCGCAGAGCTGGCGTTTTCGTAGGTGTGCCAGATGTGCCCTTTGAGGCCGCCGAAGCGATGTTTGTAGCGCACCTCGCGCTTTTTGTAGCGGTAGACAATGTCGAACTGCTCCTCGCCCGCGCCGTCGAGGAGAACTCCCATCTGCTCCTCGGAGAGTTCCTTCAGCGGCGTCTCGAAGTCGAAGCCGTAGGCGTCGGCGACCGCTTCGAGCTGGCTGAAGATCCACGTGTCGCGCGGGGGGCCGAGCGGCTCGGGCCCCCCCTCGGCGATCGTCTCGGACGGGCGCGGGATGATGAGCGTGCGGCTCAGGCGCTGCTGCGTGCCGAGGCCGTCGCACTTGGGGCACGCGCCGTAGGGGGTGTTGAAGCTGAACGTATTGGGCGAGGGATCGTCGTAGCTGAGGCCGCTCTCGGGATCGTAGAGGTGGCGGCTCATCGTGTGGTCGCCGATGATTTCGGGGGCGGCGTCGTCGGGCCCATCCACGACCTCGGCGATGAGAGTGCCGCTGCCCATCTCCAGTGCCGTCTCGACGGCTCGGCTGACGCGGGGCCGCGCGCCGTCTTTGACCGCAATCCGATCCACGACGACCTCCACGTCGTGCGTCACGTAGCGGTCCAGCTTCATGCCTTCCTCGATCAGGCGCGTCTCGCCGTCGGTGCGCACGCGCTCGAAGCCCTCGCCGCTGAGGCGCTCGAAGAGCTCGCGGTAGTGCCCCTTGCGCCCGCGCACGACCGGCGCGAGGATGGCGACGCGCGTGCCCTCGGGAAAATCCTCCAGCAGCCCGTTCACGATCTCATCGTCGCTCTGCTGGCGCATTCGCGCGCCGCTTTCGTAGGAGTAGGCCGTCCCGGCCCGCGCGAAAAGCAAGCGCAGAAAGTCGTACACCTCCGTCACCGTGCCGACGGTGGAGCGCGGGCCGCTGCTGGTGGTCTTCTGCCCGATGGCGATGACGGGGCTGAGGCCGCCGATGTGGTCGACCTCGGGCTGCTCCATCATCCCGAGGAAGCGGCGCGCGTAGGCGCTGAGGGATTCCATGTAGCGGCGCTGGCCTTCGGCGTAGATCGTGTCGAAGGCGAGGCTGGACTTGCCGCTGCCGGAGAGGCCCGTCACCACCACGAACTGGCCGCGCGGGATGTCCAGGTCGAAGCCTTGCAGGTTGTGCTCGCGGGCGCCACGAACGGAGATGCGCTCTTCGAGCGATGCGTCCATCGTCAGGGGAAAGGGGGAAAGAGATACGAGGAAGAGGGAGCCGACCGAAGGAAGGACGTACTCTCTGGGGAGGGGGAACTTCCGGGGGGAGCTTTGAGCGTGCCGATGACCATGGCGCAGGTCGGGGAGGAGGTTCCGGGAAACACTTTTACAAACGAGACAGGCCGCGTTGCGTTCGGCAAAGAGGTGACGCGCACGGCGGACGAACCTGCGACCGGAGCGTGCGTTTTTCCGATGCCGCGTTTTCGAGAACGCCTCTCGCGCCACGCCATGAACCGCTTCCTGAAAGTCGCGCTTTACTCGGCCGCTGCTGCCGGAGCGGCCTTCGTCGGGGGGCGTCTCATGCGTCTCGGGACGCCCCAGCCCTCAGAGGGGCGCGAGCCGTCCGAAAACGGCGACCTCGCTCCCGACGGCCCGGGCGCGGCGGGCGAACTGACGCCCGAGCAACGCGAAAAGCTGCTCGAAGAGCTCGAAGACCAGCTCGGTGCGTAAAAGACGGCGGACCCGGAAGGACGGACCGCTGGAGGCTTGGGAGCGTTCGAGACCTCCAGTCAGTTCGAAACATCCAGTTCGAGGCGAACGGACCGTTCGAGACGAACAGAAGTGCCCCGCAGGCAGCGCTCCGGGGGCGACTCCCGTCAGTAAACCGTGCAAGCTCATGGCCGACGCGACGCGCGAGTGTCCCGCCTGCGCCATGCCTATCGACGCGAGCGAGGACGCCTGCCCGATCTGCGGCTACGAGGCTCCGCGCCAGCGCACCAGTCTCCAGGTCGCTGCCTGGGTGATGATCCTCCTGCTCCTGTGGCCCGCGTTCGAAGGGCTGATGTACCTGATCGAACTGCTCTGAGCGCGTGGCGCGGGGCGCTTTGCGCTCGGCGTCCGTTCTCCGAAGAACGCCCTGCGTCCCCCTCCCTGCGCTAAACGCCCCCATGCACGTCACCGCGCCGCCCGACGCGCCCGCCCCCGCGCTCGGCGACCTCTCCCCCGAAGCCTTCCTCGAAGACTACTGGCAACAGCGCCCGCTTGTCATCCGGGAGGCGCTGCACTCCGAGAGTGCTTCCTCCGGGGCGCCGGGATTCACTTCGCCGCTCGCTCCGGAGGAGTTGGCGGGCCTGGCGCTCGAAGACGGCGTCGAAAGCCGCCTCATCTTGAAGGAAGGCGGGGCCTACCCGTGGGAGCTTCGCCACGGGCCGTTTTCGGAGGAAGACTTTCGGAGCCTGCCGGACGAAAAGTGGACGCTCCTCGTGCAGGGCGTCGACCAGCTCGTGCCCGCGGTCGAGCGCCTGCTGGATCACTTCCGCTTC
>PXTS01000065.1 GCA_003022485.1 Bacteroidetes bacterium QS_8_68_28 | reverse complement strand
TGACGAGCGCCTTTGCGCCGGTGCCCTCGCGCTTCGGGTCGAGGACCGCCATCGCCAGGCGCCAGAGCGCGTACCCGGCCAGCCCTACTCCGATAACGGCCAGCAAGACTTGCCCGAACGTTCCGCCGGCGATCTGCTGGAGGGCGCCCTTCGAGCCGGTCGTCTGCCCGCCGCTGCCGAAGGCGGCCTGCATCGCCAGCACACCGATGACGGTGTAGACGACTCCTTTGGCCGTGTAGCCGATGCGGGCGGCCGGTTCGAGCCACCCGCTGGGAGCGGCGCGCTTGGCCTGCCGGGCGGCCTGGTTGGCCGCTGCCTGTGCTCGGTTTGCCATGGCGGTTTTGTGACTTGGGGACGGTTCTGTGACCTGGGGAAAGAGGAAGGCGCTAACTTGGCGGGTACAGGCGGCGTCTCCAAGCGAAAGTCGCCTCCGGCGTAGGCAGAAAACGCCGGACGTTGCGGAGGTTTCCGTGTTGCGCGTGGCGCACTCTACGAGTCACGCTTCACTTTGAGCAGGGCGCGCGCCTGCGACCCGGCGCGGGCGTGGTGGCGGCGCAGCGTCTCGTAGCCGAGGCGGGTGCGGGCCTCGGCCCACGGCGCCCAGACGGCCTCTTCGATGCCCTCGGCGCACTGGGGCGTGAGGTCCGCCTCGGGCGTCTCCATCAAGAACCAGTGCGTGGTCTTGACCGCGTAGCGCGGCGAGCCGTCCGCCGCCGTGTCCTCGTAGCCGTGGACGGTGGGCCCGAGGGCCCCGAGGGCAAGCACCGCGCCGAGGCCCGTCTCCTCGCGCACCTCGCGCAAGGCGCAGGCGCGCACGTCCTCGCCGGGGTCTTGCTTGCCCTTCGGCAGGTCCCACACGCCGCGCCGGTGGATCAGGAGTAGCTGCCGGGTGGGGAGCGGTTTGCTCTGCTCTCCGGCGCGAAGGACGTAGCCGCCGCCGGCGGTCACGGGCTCGGGCGGGCGGTACGGCGGCCCGAGGTTTTCGAGAGCCGAGGGGGGGAGCGCCGGCGCGTCGCCGCTCGCTTCGTCGAGTTCGGTCTGGCGGGCGACGGCGCTCACGACCAGTACGCGCCCGGCGTCGTCGCCGCGGGGGCCGCCGGCCTCGCGCCGGGCTGCTTCAATGGACCCGAGCAGTGGCGCTCCCTCCGGCAGCCCTTCGCGGCGCAGGCGCGGCAGGTCCCGTTCGGCAGCGGGGTGGAAGCGCAGCATTCGGTCGGGGCAGGGGTGAGAAGTGGACGAGCGCCGTGCGGTTACTCCGCCTCCATCCCCACCGAGAAGAGGCGCTCCAGATCGTGGCGCGAGTGCACGCGGAAGCCGATCAACGTCTCTGAGTGCGTGATGCCGTCGATCTGGCGGATGTGCTCGGTGACGAGGGCGGCAAGGGTGTCGTTCTCGGCGACGCGCAGGATGGCGACCAAGTCGTAGCGCCCGGCCACCGAGTGTACCTCACTGACGCCGTCGAGCCCGACGAGCGCCTCGGCCACGTCGTTGACGCGGTCGCGCTCGGTGTTGAGCAGTACGATAGCGGTGGTCATCTTGAGTGGGGAGGAGTGGGGAAGGGGGAGCAAGTGAGCGCAGCAGCCTGAAAACCGACTACCGAAAACTGACTACCGACGACCATTTGTCGTGTCGGCAGCGGTCGTGTCGGCGGTGAGGTCGAGCGACGTGGAGGCGGGCAGCGGCTCGACGTTGCGGAGGCGGTAGCCCTGCCCCGGGGCGTTCTGCCCCAGCGCCAAGTCGAAGCGAATCTTGTCGCCGGCCTCGATCCCCTCGGCCTCGCGTGGGGCCTCCAGGGGCAGCTCCATGACCATCGGCTGGGTCATTACGCTATCGAAGGGTTCGTGCTCGATGCGGAGGGCGCGCCCGCTGTCCGCGCGGGCGAGGACGACGGCGCGCCCGTCTTCGTAGACCGCCAGCGGCGGAGTGGGCGGCGCCTCGTCGCCCCCGCAGCCGGCGGCGAGCACCAGCATGAGCGCCATCGCGGGAATGAAGGCGGAGCGGAGAGGCATAAGAGAGGTTTGAGCGCCGAAGTGTTAGCTGCTTGTGGAGGGCGGTCGAGACCGTTGCTCGAAGCGACTGCCGTCCTCCTGCAAACGCACGTCGCGCACTTTGAGCTGGAGCGACGTGCGCCCCCGGTAGGTGTTTTCCTCCACCGAGAAGAGCAGCTCCAGCGGGCGGCCTTCGCGCCGGCTCTCGTTGAGGACGTCGATCCTGTCGCCCATGCCGAAGGCGATGGCGTCCAGCGTCGCGCCCTTGCTGCCGGCCTGGCCGTCACCGCCGCTGCCCGCCTCGCCAGGGCGGACGGTAAACTTGAGATGCTTTCCGTCCGAGCCGACGCGGCGGGGCGGTCCGGCCGGCGCCACGTCGCGCGCGCAGAAGACGGGCTTGGCGTTGGAGGGGCCGTGCGGGGCAAACTGCCGCAGCACCGCCCAGAAACGCCCGCGCATCGTGCCGATCTTGTGCAGATCCAGCGGAGCGTCCACCTTCAGGGCGGGCACCGAGAGCTCCGGCGTCATCTGCTCCTCGACGGCCGCGTCGAAGCGTTCCTTGAACGCCTCCAGCCGGTCGCGCCGCAGCGTAAGGCCGGCGGCGTAGTCGTGCCCGCCGAACTGCTCGAGAAGATCGGTGCATTCCGAGAGCGCGTCGTACACGTTGATCCCGCGAATCGAGCGCGCCGAGCCTTTCAGGAGCGCCTCCTGCTCGTCGCCGGCGCTCGTGAGCAGAATGGTGGGCCGATGAAAGTGCTCCGCGACGCTGCTGGCGACGATGCCCACGACGCCCTGGTGCCAGTCGTCGGAGGCCAAGACGAGCGCGCTGGGCGTGCGGGCGGTGAACTGGCGCTCCGCCTGCCGGACGGCGTCGTCGGTGGCCTCCCGGTCGAGGGCGCGGCGCTCGGTGTTGAGCTCGTCGAGGGTCTCGGCGAGCGGGCGCGCCTCGTCTTCGTCGTCGGCCAGAAGCAGGTCCACCGCCCGCGAGGCGCGGTCGAGGCGCCCGGCGGCGTTGATGCGCGGGGCAAGGGTGAAGACGAGCCGCCCGCTGCTGACGTCTTCGAGGTCGAGGGCGGCCCCCTCGGCAAGGGCGCGCACGCCGGGGCAGGGGCCGCCGTCGCCCGGTTCGCCGCGCATTTTCGCCAGCCCTTCGCGCAGGAAGACGCGATTTTCGTCGTGGACGGGCACGATGTCCGCCGCGATGGCGAGGGCCAGCAGGTCGCCGTAGCGGTCGAGGACCGCATCGATGGCCCCCTCCGGCGCCGCGCCGCGCTCCTGGAGGGTCGCCTGCGCGAGCTTGGCCCCGACACCACAGCCGCTGAGCGCCTCGAAGGGGTAGTCGCCGTCCGGCCGCTTAGGATCGAGCACGGCCAGCGCCTCCGGCAGCGCGACCTGCCCGTCGTCGCCGGTCGGCGGCGTGTGGTGGTCGCAGATGACGAGGTCGAGGCCGAGGGAGCGCGCGTACTGCGCTTCCTCCGTAGCCGTGATACCGCAGTCGAGGGCCACGACGAGCGAGGCGCCCTGCTCTTTCGCCTGGTCCAGACCGGCGCGGCAGAGGCCGTAGCCGTGCGCGAAGCGATCGGGGACGAAGTAGCTCGCCTCCGCGCCCTCTGCCCGCAGGAAGCGTAGCATGAGCGCCGTGGCGGTCGTGCCGTCCACGTCGTAGTCGCCGTAGACGAGCACGTGCTCCTCCTGGTCGAGGGCCTCGGCCAGTCGCTGGGCGGCGGCGCCCATGCCGGCCATGCGGAACGGGTCGTGCAGCGTGGCGCGCGTGGGGCGAAAGAAGCGCTCGGCTGCCTCGCGCGTCTCGATGCCGCGCGCCGCGAGCGCCCGCGCGAGCGCTTCAGGCAGGTCGTTGAGCTGCGAGCACAGGTGCGGGATGCAATCGGGGTCGTCCACCTCGCGGGCGATCCAGCGGTGTTTCATGCGGGGCGTGTTTCGTATTTCGTGCGGCGCGTTTTTGTGTTGTACGTGGCCCACCGGGGCAACGGACATTTGAAAATAAGCGGCGGCGGGGACGAAATCGAGGGTGGCGAAGTGCGAAGTCAGCCACCGCATTCAGGCGAAGATGGCCTACCGCCAGGAATTTACCGACAACATCGCCTCGAACCTGTCGCTCTACTACAGCGGCACGTCCGGGCGCCCGTTCTCCTACACTATCGGCGGAGGGGCGAACGAGGACATGGTCGGCGACCAGGGCGGGGCGCCGCTCTTCTACGTCCCCGAGGACGTGAGCAACCTGGCGTTCGATCCGATCACCGACCAGGACGGCAACGTGCTGCGCACCCCCGAGGAGCAGCGCGCCGACCTGCGCCGCTTCATCAACAACACGGAGTCGTTGAGCGACAGCCGCGGCGACTACGTCACGCGAAACGGCGACCGCACCCCCTTCGAGGGCGTCGTGGACTTGCAGTTCTCGGTCGACTTCAGCGGGGAGC
>PXTS01000064.1 GCA_003022485.1 Bacteroidetes bacterium QS_8_68_28 | reverse complement strand
GGAAGACTTCTTCCGCGCGGAGTCTTCCGACGACAAACAGGACGTGACGCAGGCGCTCATGGCGTGCATCGAGGACGGCACGTCGGTCGTCTTCGAGTTCGGGCAGTACAAAGACATCAGCACCTACCTGCTGGTGGCCAACATCATCACGCGGCAGATCCGTGCGCAGTACGAGGAGCAGGCCAACACCTTCGCCCGTACCCAGAACGCGGCCGACAAGCCGCAGCAGCTGATGATTACCATCGAGGAGGCCCACAAATTCCTGACGCCGCAGATCGCCGGGGAGACCTCCTTCGGCAAGATCGCGCGGGAGATGCGCAAGTATTTCGTCTCGCTTTTGGTGGTGGACCAGCGCCCCTCCGCCATCGACGACGAAGTCTTGAGCCAGATTGGCACCAAAATCGTCGCGCAGCTCTCTGACGACAAAGACCTCGCCGCCGCGCTGGTGGGCACGCGCGATAGCGCCGCGCTGCGTAAGGTCCTCGCCTCGCTGGACTCGAAGCAACAGGCGCTTTTGATGGGCCACGCCCCGCCCATGCCGATAGCCATTGAGACGCGCACCTATGACCAGAACTTCTTCGAGGCAGTGCAGCCCGGCGGCCCCAGCAGCCCGGTGGGCGGCGGCGACGGGCAGGTGAAGAAGACGGAGACGGGCGAGCGGATGGACTGGTACTGAGCCTCGCGACCAGAATCGAAACCTCTTCCTCTTTTTTCCCGAGACGCTTCAGCCGCACTGCGCGCCGGGGCCGCGCGCACAAGCGCTCAATGCGCCCGCTTCGGGTCCACTTCTGGAAGTGGTCGCATGCTCTGCGGACTCGCGGCAGGAATATCCTCCTCGCGGCAGGCACGCTGGTACTCCGGGACGAAGCTCCCCAGACCCTGGGGATGGAACTGCTACGGCGCGGGTTTTTCGAAGATCATCAGGTGCTGGCGGGGAAGCACGTCCTCGGTGCGCACGTGGCGCAGGCCCGCCGCCCGCATCTCACGAACGGCCTGCTTCTCGGTCATTTTGTGGAGGCGCTTGATGGGAACGGTGGGGTCCTCCTTGCGATACTCCACGAGAAAGACGCGCCCGCCGGGACGAAGCGCTTCGCGCAAGTTCAGCATCATCTCGCGCGGGAAGGCGAACTCGTGGTAAGCATCGATCATGAGCGCTTTATCGACCTTGCCGGCCGGGAGCTTCGGGCTTTTCTCCGTGCCGCGCACCGGGACGACGTTGCCCGCGCTGTCCGCCTTCATCCGGCGACGGATTTTGGCGAGCATTTCCGGCTGGATGTCCACGGCGTAGACCGTGCCGCGCGGCACCTCCGGCGCAATGCGAAAGGTGAAGTACCCCGTGCCCGCGCCGATGTCGGCCACCACGTCGGAGGGCTGGAGGCTCATCGCCTCGACGACGCGGCCGGGCATTTCGTTCTCGGCCCGCTCGGGGCGCTCCAGCCAGTCGGCCCCCCGGTGGCCCATCACCTGCGAGATCTCGCGGCCCATGTAGGTCTTGCCGGTGCCGCCCCGGCTGGGGGAGGTGCACCCGTAGAGGTCATTGGTGTCCGCTGTTACCGCGTCGCCCGCCCCGGCGCCCAGAGACGCCTCTTGCGCAGACGTGCCGGGCCGCTCGCAGCCGGCAGCGATGACGGCAAAGGCAACGGCGAAGAAAGCGAAAAGACGGCCGACAATACGCATAACATCACGAACATGCAGAGGTAAGGACGGACGCTGTAAACCGGCACGCCTTCTCGCGGGTCCAGGTCGAAGCGTCGCTCAACGGTGCGGTAGTCCGTGTAGTCGAGCGACGGGGCGCGCTACGCATCTCCTTTAAAGTTGACCATGCGGACGTCGAAGTCCACCTGGAAGGTGCGCACCTCGCCTGGTCCTGTGGGGGCGGCTCGCACTGGAAGTCGTCGCCGTCGCAGCCCGCCGTCGCAGCAGGCGCCAACGTGGTAAAGAGGACCGCGAATGGCGGACGGGAAAGCGCCGGCGGGCCGAGCCCCGCGCCCGTTGCCCAAAAGCCGTTCCGCCTTCACGACTCACTATCTCCCCCACTCTCACTCTCCGTCCATCGGCCCGTCGTACTGGTCTTTTCCGTAGAAGCGCACCACGACCTCGCCCTCTTCGGTGATCCAGCCGCGAAACATGCCCGGCGTGATGAAGGGCGTGGCCACGTTGCCCTCCGCGTCGAGCGCGATAACGCCGCCGCTGCCTTGCCCGTCGCCGATCTCAGGCAGTTTCTCGTTGATGACCGTGCGCGCCGCCTTGGCAAGCGAGGCGTCGCCGTAGCGCATCATCGAGGCGATGTCGTGTGGAACGACGCCGCGGATGAAGTACTCGCCCCAGCCGGTCGAGGAGACGGCCGCCGTCTCGTTGTCGGCGTAGCTGCCGGCCCCGATGATCGGCGAGTCTCCGATGCGCCCCCAGCGCTTATTGGAGGTGCCGCCGGTGGAGGTGCCCGCCGCCAGCGTGCCCCCCTGGTCGAGGGCCGCCGCGCCGACGGTGCCCAGGTGCGCCGGCGCCCGCTCGGCCCGGACGCGCACGCCGGCCTCGTCAGCGGCACTGGCGCCGTCGCTGCTGCTGGCGTCACTGGAGAGGTCTTCCAGGAAACGGGCTCGCCGCTCGTCGGCGTAGAAGTGGTCGTTGGGCACGAGGTCCATCCCCTGCGTCAGGGCGAACTCCTCGGCCCCCTGCCGCGCGAGCATGACGTGGGGAGACTCCTCCATCACCAGCCGCGCCGCCTCGATGGGGTGCGCGATATGCTTCGTGCCGGCGACGGCTCCCGCCTTGCGCGTCTCCCCCTCCATGATCGAAGCGTCGTGCTCGACAGTACCGGCGTTGGTGAAGACGGCCCCGCGCCCCGAATTGAACATGCGCGACGCTTCCATCGGCTTGATCGCCGCCTCCACGGCGTCGAGGCTGCTCCCGCCGTTCTGGATGACCTCGTAGCCGGCGCGCAGCGCCTCGGTCAGCTTCGCGCGGTACGCCTCGGCCTCCTCGTCGGTCATGTCGACTTCCTCGATGCTGCCGGCCCCGCCGTGGACAACCAGTACGACGTCGGAAGGCGTTCCGGCGGTCGTCGTGGCGCGTTGCATGGCGTTGTCGGACTGGGCGCGGGCCGGGACGGCCAGCGCGAGCGCGGCGAGCACGGCGGCCAGCGGCAACGCGAGTGCGGCGGGCGAGGGGCTTTCTTTTCTTTTCATCGTCGAGTTTCGGGTGAGGCAGGCGACGCACATAGCGAGAGCGGGCAAGGCGGGGAAGCGCTCATTTCGGGAAGGCCGCTCAGGCGGGTCTGATTAACGTACGAAAGGCATTCGAGGAATGAAACAGCGGGCTTCACGTCGTCTCAGGCCCGTTTCGCGGGCCGGGCCGACAGGCTGTCGCGCATGGCGAAGTGGCGTGGCTTTTGCTTCATCACTGCAGTAGAGGAACGGAAAAAACGGCCGGGGGGCGCCCCACCCCACTCGGCCAAACATGCCGGATCGTTGCGAAACGATTGCCCGAGGGCACGCATTCGTAGCGGTTCGCTGTTGCACTTTTCCTCGCCTTCCCTGAGGTTGGGACAGTACTTGTCCCCGCCCCCGCTGGCTTTCATTCCGAGCCTGCTCTGACCTACATGGCCGAAGAACGAGAAACCGTCACCCGCACCCGCAGTCAGAAGGCCTCCAACCAGTACGAGGCCCTTCAGCAGATGAGTGATGAAGACCTCATGTCTCAGTTCCAGGCTGGGACCGTCGAGGCCTTCAACATCCTGGTGGACCGCTACTCGGACCGCCTCATGCAGTACCTCTACCGCTTCCTCGGCGACATGAAGCGGTGCGAGGACCTGTTGCAGGAGACGTTCCTGCGCGTGCATCGCAATCGCCACAGCTACCGCCGCATCGCCAAGTTCAGCACCTGGCTCTACACCATCGCCGGCAACCTCGCGCGCAGCGAGTACCGCAAGCGCAAGCGCCGCCGGATGCAGTCGATCCAGTCGGTGAACCGCGATAACGAAGAGTATGAAATGGAGATCCCCGACGAGAGCTTCTCGCCGGATCGCCATGCGGAGTCCACCATTCAGGACAGCTACATCCAAGACGCGCTCGAAGAGATCCCGCCGGCCTTCCGCGAGGTCGTGGTGCTGCGCGACATCCAGCAGCTGGCCTACGACGAGATCGCCGAGATCACAGGCCTGCCGATGGGCACGGTCAAGAGCCGCATCAACCGTGGGCGCACGAAACTGCAGAACCTGCTCTCGGAGGTCTACCCCTTCGAGGAAGGAACCGGCTGAGCATGCACGCTTTCTCGGCACGAATTTCGGGCCGGCTTCCGCCACAGCGCGGGGCCGGCTTTTCTCTTTGGGACCTGTCTCTCTGGGACCTGCGGGCTGGACCGCAGACCGTGCTCGATGTGGCCGACTCGTCGTAGGAGGGTGGACCGTGGACGGCAGACGAGGGGCTTTTAGCCCGCAACGCAGCTTTTCGAAAACGCAGCTCTCTCGAAGTCGAGCGCTTTCGCCCCCTTCTCTACCATGCCTGCTTCTTCGACGGCCGAGCGCGTGGCCCTCGACACGGACGCGCAGACCCTGACGATCCTCTGGGCCGACGGGCACACGTCCGTCTTTCCCCTTGACGGATTGCGACGGGCCTGCCCCTGCGCTCAGTGCCGGGGGCACGGCGGCACGCGGCCCGGCCCCGAGGTCTTCGGCGAACCGCCGGAACGGATGTGGACGGACGTGCGCGCCGAAACGGTCGGCACCTATGCCCTGCGCCTGACGTGGGATGACGGCCACGACACCGGGCTTTACCGATGGGAGCGCCTGCGCGCGCTGTGCCCGTGCGACGAGTGTCGCTCCGACGAGGACGTGACCTGAGATACGCTCGCGGCGGCGCCCGCTTCAGGAGCGGACGTTGGCTCGTTCATCGGCTTCTTCTTCCGCCGGGGCGTCCAGTAGCACCCGGTGCGCATCGAGACGGCGGCTGAGCTCCTCGGAGAGCGCGGGGTGGCAGGTAAAGACGAAGACCTGGCGGCGCTCGACGAGCTCTTCGATCACGTCGTAGGCCTGCTGGCGGCGTCGATGGTCCCAGGTGGCGAACACCTCGTCGAGAAAGACGGGCAGTGCCTCCTGCTCTCGGTCCAGGCGATCAAGGAGCGCGAAGCGAAGGGCCAGGTGCACTTGGTCGCGCAGGCCCCGACTGAGCGGCGAGGCGACCGGCTGGGCCTCGGTCCCCTCAGGGGTGCGGCTTACGTGCAGGCGGTCGTTCTCTCCTTCCAGGGCAAGGTGGCGGTAACGCCCGCCTGTGATGGTGCGCAGGTAGCGCCCGGCCTGCTTGACGACCTCGGGCTGGTGCTTGCGGCGGAAGGCATGGTCGGCGCGGCGCAACACGCCCGCCAGGAGCGCGAGGCGGTCACGGCGGCGGCCTGCATCGGCCAGACGGCGTTCCACGGTGGCCAGCTTGCTGGCCACATCGGCGGGGGCCGGGGCACGGGCGTGGCGTTCGGCCTCCGCGCGCTTCTGGGCGCACTGCTGCTCCCGTTCGGCGATCTCATCAGCGATGGCCTCCCGTCGCTCGTTCATGCGGACGATCTCGTCGTCGGTGTAGGTCCAGCCGTCGGCCTCGTCTTCGAGCGTGCGGATTTCCTCACGGCGCACCTCCCAGTCGGGATGTTTGCGAAAGAGCGTCTCCCGCGCGTGCTCGGCGCGGCGGGCGGCGCGGCGGCGGGCTTTGAGCTCTTCGATGCGCTCGCTGACCGAGGCGTCGGCGTCGCCGACCTGGCGGAGGGTGCCCAGCAGCGCGTCGCGGCGCTCGCGCCGGGCCTCGAGGGCCGGCTCGATCTCGCGGCGGCGGCGCGCCAGGCGCGCCAGACGCTCTTCGGCCTCGTCGGCGGCGCGGTGGCGGGCTTCGGCGGTCTCGAGACGCTTTTCGAGTGCAGCGACGGTCTGCGAAAGGGCCGCTTCGCCCTGCGGGCCGGGGAGCCCGCACCGCTCGGCCAGTGCTGCAACGTCCCGTTCGTTCTCGGCGAGCGTTTCGGCGAGCGCCTCAGCCTGCCGGCGAAGCGCGCTCCGCTCCTCGGCCTGGCGGCGCAGCTCGCGGAGCGCCTCGATCAGTTCGTCGTCGGGGTGGGCGGCTTCCTTTTCCGTGAGGGGAAGGTCGGAGAGCACGTCGGCGAGGGCGGCGCTTTTTTCGTCGCGCTTTTCCTTTTGCTCCTCGATTTCGAGATCCAGGTCGCCGAGGCGTTCGGTACGCTCGCGGTTGTAACTCCAGGCGTAAAACGCCTGCACGAGCCCGACCAGGACGACTCCTGCGCCCGCGCCCCAGAGCCCCGGAGTCCCGGTAGCCAGGCCGGCGGCGAAGGCGACGGCCCCGGCGAACGCGAGCAGCCCCCACGGCCAGAGGCGGCGGCGACGGTCTACCTTTCGAGCGAGCGTGTCGGCGCGGACCTGGAGGGCTTCCACCTCGTCCTGCGCGGCGCGGTAGGCGTCCACGCGCGCGTTCAGTTCGTCCTCCGGCAGCGCGCGCAACGTCTCGCTCAGGTCGTCGCCCCAGGGCGCGTCGAAGTGGCGGCGGGCGCGCTCGTCGAGCACGTTCTCGACCTGGCGGGCTTCCCGGAGCAGCGCCTCCCGATGCTCGGCGCGGCGCTCGTGCGCGGGCGCTTTTTTTGCCCAGGCGCGGATGGCGTCGGCCTCGGCTTCGACGCGGCGGTCGGCATCGGTGAAGGCCTCGCGGGTGGCTTCCGCCTCGGCGCGGGCGCGCTCGTTGCGCTCAGCTTCGTTCTCGTAATGCTCGATGTCCTCGGCCAGCCGCTCCAGAACGGGACCGGGCTCTTCGGGAAGGTCCTCGAAGGGCGCGAGGTCGCCGGCGCGCTCGGCGTGCGCCTCCATACGCGCCACCAGGTCGCGGACCGGGCGCAGGCGCTCGGCACGGCGGAGGTGCGCCTTGAGTTCGGCTCGTTCCTCGATCAGCGCATCGAGGCGGTCGGTATGCGTCTGGGCGGCGCGGGCAGCACGGCGGCGGCGGCGGTCGCTCGCGCGGGCCTGCTCGAGTTCCTCGCGGAGGGCGCGGCGCTTTTCGAAGAGGCGTTCGGTGCGAGTCGAGGGCGCGTCCTTTTCGCCGTCCTCGCCGGAGGGGTAGCCCAGCCGGGCAGCCTCGTCTTCGATCTCCGCCACGGCCTCGGCGGCGGGACGCACGTGCGGGGCCTCGGCCATGCGCAGCAGGCGGGCCTGCACCGCTTGTCGGGCCGTCCCGCGCAGGTCCCGCAGCGCGCGTGCGTCCAGCGCGTAGACGGCCTCGAAGACCTCGCGGGGAACGTGCGCGGCGGCGGGCAGCGGGCGGTTCTGCAAACTAACCGGGCGCCCGCCTTCTCCTTCTACGAGACGGGCCTGCGGCGTCGCCAGCAGGCGGCGGTGTACCGTACGGCGCGGCGCCCCTTCCGCCAGACGGTAGTGCAGTCGCCCCTCCAGGGCCGGCCGGTCTCCGGGAACGGCGTAGGGATGGCGCGTGGGCGCGGGCGGCTCGATGCCGTAAAGCAGGTCTCGAAAAAAACAGAAGAGCGACGTCTTGCCGGATTCGTTGGGTCCCTGCACCACGACCACCGGATGATTGAGATTCTCGAAGAGGCGGGCGCGGAACGGCCCAAACGCCTCGATCCGACACGCGGTGATGCGCATGTTTTCGTGTTGGGTAGTGCGTGAGCCCGCTTGCAGGCGCTGAAAGCACGTGCCCGCGCGAGCGATTTCAGCGTGGTCGTCCGTGCGCGCCGGCGGGGTCCGTTCGCCGCGCTGTCCGCATGCGCCGCACCGCGTGCGCTCTGCCCTACGTGTCCTGCGCGTCACGCAGCAGGCGTGCGCAGGCTTCGCGGTCGAGCGCGGCGAGGTGCTCGCGCAGGTAGCGCTCGGGGGCGTCTTCTTCGCCGGGTGGGGGAGCCGCCGCCAGCACCCCCGGGGCCAGCTCGCGGAGCAGGGCGGGGTCCTCGGCGGCGCGGTCGATCAGCGCAAGCGCCTCGCGGAGCACGTGCGGGTCGTCGCGGTGGCGGCCCGGGCGCGCGGGGAGCGTCAGATGGCGCAGGCGAACGAAAGCCGCCTCCACGTCGAGGTGCGCGGCGAGGGCGGCTTCGAGCCGTTGGCGGGCCTCCAGCTCGCGCAGCGACGGGGCCAGCGGGCAACCGCCCGTCAGGGTGAAGCGGGCGAGATAGGCGGGCGCGGCGCGCTCCGGGCGGGCCGTCTCGAGCGCACGCTCCGCCTGCCGCAGCAGCGCGTGCTGGGTGGACACGCCTTCGAGGTCATCCAGCGTGAGGTCAACCCAGCAGAGCGGGGCGAAGGAGCGAAACGTCACTTGAGGGGGCTGCCCGGCGCCGAGCGCGACCAGCAGCCCGCCCTGCATCCCTGCCTGCTGGGGGCCGCGCGGGGCCGTGGGCCCGGCGTACCAGGCGCGTTCCTCCGCGTCCGGTACCGGCTGGTGGCGAGGCGCGCCGCCGAGCGCCCAGTAGGTATAGCGGCCGTTCTTCGGCTGCGCGCGCCGAAACGGGGCCGGCGCCCGTTCGCCGTTTTCGGGAAGGGCGGCGTGTAGCAGCCCGATGTGCGGGAGGTCGTCTCCGGGATCGGGAAACGGGCCGGAGGGCACGGCGTCTGCGGCAGGGTCACCGACGCCGGTCCCGACCACGCGGGCGAGCGGCCGACCGTCGTCGGCAGTCAGCAGGGCGCCTTCCGGCGCGGGCGCGTCGAAGTGGTGCAACGACGCGGGGCCGTCCAGCGGGGTCTCGCGGGCCGGCGTGCCGGCGGGGTCGGCGGGACCGGCGGTGTAGAAGCAAGGCACGCCGGCCTCATCGAGACGCGCGAGCTGCCCGGTGAGAAACTGCTCGGCGTCGTAACCGAGGTGGCGCGCGTCGAAGAAGTTGCCTGCCACGAGCACAGCGTCCACCTCCTCGTGTAGCGCGCCCCCCACGGCGCGGCGAAGCGCGGTGCGCGTGGCAGCGCGCACACGTCGCATCAGCGCATCGGCGGCTACGTGCAGGCGTCCGCCCAGGTGCACGTCGGCCAGGTGAAGCAGCTTGACCATGCGAGGCGCGCGGAAGGCGACGAGGCGAAGCGGGGCCCGGCGAAACGAGCCGCTCACGGATGCGCAAAGCAGGTACACAAAAAACGCGCTGGGGAGGAACGGTTGCAACCGGCGGCGGCCCGCTTTTCATGCCGGCGGTTCGTGCGGGGGCGCCTCGGTCGTCGCCCGCCGAAGCGCGGCCAGCAGATCTTCTCTCGCAAACGGCTTGGCCAGGTAAGCGTCGAAGCCGACCTTTCGGAACTGCTCTTCGTCCTCGGGCATGGCGTAGGCCGTGAGCGCCACGAACGGCACGTGGTCGTAGTGGCCGGCGGGACGCCCCTCCCGGCGCAGGTGTTGCATCACCTCCACTCCGTTGAGCTCCGCCCCGAGATGGATGTCCACGATGGCCGCGTCAAAAGCCGTTTCCTCGGCGGCCGCGAACGCCTCCTCCGGGCCGGACACGACGGTCGGCGTCCAGGCTGGGGAAAGCACCCGCTCCAGAAGAAGGCGCGTGTCGCGGTTGTCTTCTACGACCAGTAGCTGCCCCTGATCGGACTCGAAGTCCGGCAGCGGCTCGTCGGGGGTCCGGGGGGGCGGGCCCGTCCTGTTCTCTCGGAGCTCCGGGAACGACAGCACGAAGGTGCTGCCTTCCCCTTTCCGGCTTTTCACGCGGACCTCCGCGTCCATCACGTCGGCAAGGCGGCGCGTGATGGCCAGTCCCAGGCCAGCGCCTCCATGCTCGCGCGCAAGGCCGCTGGACTCCTGGCGGAAGGCCTCGAAGAGGTGCTCGCGGAAGTCTTCTTCCATCCCGGTCCCGGTGTCGGAGACGTGCAGCTCTACACGCTCCTCGCTTGCGCGGCGTGCCGCGAGCGTCACGGTTCCTTCTTTGGTGAACTTGATGGCGTTGGAGAGCAAGTTGGCCACCATGCGCCCTACCCCGGCCCGGTCGGCGTGGAGGCGCAGTTCGTCTTCGGGGAGGTCCAGCTCGAAGGTCAGGCCCTTTTCCTCGGCCATTGGGGCGTAGAGATCGGCCGCCTCCTGCATGACGCTCTGCACGAAAACCGTTTCGAACTCCGGCTCGAAGCCGCCGGCCTCCAGGCGCGCCAGGTCGAGCACGCTGTCGAGGGTCTCCGAGAGGCGCTCTCCCCCCTGCTCGATCAGTTCAGCAAACTCGCGCTGCTTTCCCTCCGTCTCCTCGACGAGCACTTCCGCAAAGCCGAGGATCGAGGCCAGCGGCGTGCGGATCTCGTGGCTCATGTTGGCCAGGAAGGTGCTCTTGAGGCGGGCCAGCTCCTCGGCTTCTTCCTTCGCCTCGACCAGTTTTTCCTCGACGCGCTTCTGGTCGGTCAGGTCGATGCTATACCCGATCACGTAGTCCACTTCGCCGTCGTCGTCGAGGACCGGGGCAGCCACGCGGCGGTGGTGCTTCCGGCTTCCGTCAGAGGCGGTGAGGGTTTCTTCGTACTGCTTTTCTTGCTTTTCCTCGACCACCTGCATGATCCACTCGTAGCGCTCGCGGACGGCCTGCTCGTCGCGCCCGCGACGGCGCGCGTATTCGAGATCGGTTTCCCCGATCATCTCCCGGCGCACTTCCTCTTCGGGCACGGCCGCCTCGTTGACGTAGAGGAAGCGCCCCTCGGCGTCGAACACGACGATTTCGAGAGGAATGTTGTCGAGCGTGTTTTCGTAAAAGGCGCGCCACTCCTCGTTTTCTTCCTCCATGCGCCGACGCGCGGTCACGTTCTGCCCGAAATACAGGATGGCCTCCTGGCCCTCGTACTGGATCGGCGAGCCGCTGACCAGCAGGTGAACCGGGGTGCCGTCTTTGCGGTAGTGAACGGTCTCGAAGTTGCGCGTACCGCCCTCTTCGACAATGCGGCGCACCTCCTTCCGGCCGCTTTCCACGTCGGCAGTTCGTTCCGTCAGAGAGGTGCCCACCAGTTCCCCGCGCTCGAAGCCGTAAGTGCGGCACGCCTCGGCATTGGCCTCCATGATGCGCTCGTCGCCGGAACGAAGGATCATCACCGGCACGTTGGCACGATTGAAGAGCTGGCGGTACTGCCGTTCGGAGGCGCGCAGGGCCTCGCGGGCGCGCTTGCGTTCGGTGACGTCCACGAGCACCCCGTCGAAGTGGTCAACCTCACCTCCTTCTTCCAGCACGGCGCGCGGGTAGTCGCGCACCCAGACGACTTCCCCGTCTGCACGACGCAGGGGAAACTCAGCAGGCGTCGCCCCCTCGGTGATGAGTTGCTGGTGGTGGCGCGCGCGGTCCTCGTCGTTGACGTACAGGTCCTGCGCGCGCTCTCGCATCAGCGTTTCGACGCGCTCGTAGCCGAGCAGCTCGGCCATCGCGGCGTTGGCTTCGAGGAAGCGCCCATCGGGGGTGGAGCGGTAGACCCCCACCGGCAGGTCCTCCAGGAGCCGGCGGTATTGCTCCTCGCTGGTGCGCCGGGCGGCCTCGGTGCGGCGCTGTTCAACTCTTTCGACGGCCAGACGGGCGAAGTCGTGCAGGTGCGCCCGGTCGTCGGAATCGAAGCGGCGCGGCGCATGGTCGAGCACGCAGAAGGCCCCCAGCGCGTGGTCGTCGGCGGTGACGAGCGGAGCGCCGGCGTAGAAGCGAAACTGCGGGCCGCCGTGGACGTGCAGGTGATCTTCGAAACGCTCGTCGGCGCGCAGATCCTCGATGACAGTCACGCGCTCGACTTCTTCGAGGGCGTGGGTGCAGAAGGCCTTCTCGCGCTCCATGTCTTGCGCTTCCTCCCCCAGTCCCACGCACGAGGCCACCCACCAGCGCTCCTCGCCCGCGAAGGTGACGGCGGCGGCAGGGACCTCGAAGGCTCGGGCGGCCAGGCGCGTGAGGCGGTCGAAGGCCGGCTCCGGGAGGGCGTCCGGCGGCGCGTAGCGGTCCAGAATCTGCTCACGTTCCTGCTCGCGTCGCACGTCCTGCATGCGGGGCGTGTCGCGGGAAGGAGGGGCTGGCATAACGGCGTGGAAAGTTCGTCCGAGAGGCATTTCAGAGGGCGCGCTCTGAAAGGCGCGCGCCGGATTCGCCCCTTTTGCGCTATGCCCAGTTATTTTGCGCTATGCCCAGTAGCGAATGGGTTCGTCGTTCCCATAGTACCCCAGAAAGCAGGAGGCCGCCATGCGGTTTTCCCGGCGCATTCCCCGCACGGCATGAACGCGATCGGAGCGAAACAGAATCAGTTCGCCATCCCGTGGGCGCAGCGCCTCCGGCTCGGGAAGGGCGCTACGGTCGATGAAGTCGTGCTCCCCGGAAAGCAGCGCCTCGCGCTCCTCGTCGCTGAGGCGCACGTCCCACAGCTCCAGTTCGCCGCCGCGTTCGGGCACCTCGATGTAGAGGTTGACGGCGACCTGTGCCTGCAAGTCGCTTGCCGCTTCATTGGAGGGCGAGACGTCTTTGTGGAGCATGTCTTGATGCGGCGGAAGGCCATCGGAATTGGCCTGCTCGAACTTGCGAATGATGCCCGGGCACATCGCACGCCCGTGAAGCATCCCGGGCTGCCCCCCCGCCGGCCAGAGGTCCGCCAGCCGGCGCTGAATCAGTGCGAACGGACTGGGTCGCGGCGAAAAGAGACGCGCCATGCGTTCCTCGAACTGCTCGGCCACCTGAAAGTACGCTTGCAGCCGCTCATGCTCGTTCTGCGTCTCGAATAGCGTCATCCCCACCGTGCTGATCTCTACGTCGGGGGCGTTGGCGTAGCGCGAAAACCGCGACGGGTCTTTCAGTGCACGCTTCCAGTGCCGCCGCGCGGGTTCGCCGGCAAACTGGGGAACTCGGAGGGCCAGCCGGTCGCCCCGAAGCAAGGCCCTGAAGGAGTCGGCGGTCCACTTTTCGACGGTTTCAACGGGGCGGGGCGAGGTTCCCATGAACGACGGGATTTCGTGGCGCAGTTTTTTCGGATGGCGGAGGCTGTTTTCTTTGACGCTTTCTCAAGTTATCATCCCGGCTTTCCAGAAACAACGCCGCTTCAGGGACTGCCGCAAACAGAAAATGCCCTCTCCCAGACTGGGCGGAAGGCACGCAGAAGCACGAAAACATCGGAGCCAACGGCCGGACTCGAACCGGCGACCTGTCCCTTACGAGGGGACTGCTCTACCAACTGAGCTACGTTGGCGAAAGGCACGTTGGCGAAAGGTACGTTGGCAAAGGGAAGGTGCGGCAACTTACGGAAACGGCGCCGCGCGCGCAGGGATCCCGAACGTAGCCCACGGCCCCCGGTCTCGTCAAGGCGCGCGGGCGGGCCGGCGGCTCTTCGAGAACCGCGCCGGGCGTTCTTACGTCTTCTTCATGCGAGCTGCCTTCACGCAGGCGGCCCCGGGCTCCTCGGTCGAACCCGCCGCCGCCTCCGGGCGTAGGGAAGGCGTCGCTATTTTCTTACATGCGTCGCGCGGCCGGTTTTCATGATCGAACTCGACGGCGCCTCCAAGCGCTTCGGCGAGACGCAGGCGGTGCGCGACGTGAACCTGCGCGTCCGGGAAGGCGAAACGACGGTCTTGATCGGCCCCAGTGGGTGCGGAAAGTCCACGCTGTTGCGCCTGATGATCGGGCTCCTCCGGCCCGACGCCGGCGTCGTGCGCTTCGGCGAGGCCCCGGTGCCGCCTGCCTCGAAGGGGCTGCGTGCGATGCGCCACCGCATGGGCTACGTCATTCAAAAGGGCGGCCTCTTCCCGCACCTCACCGGGCGCGGCAACGTGGCCCTCCTGCCCCGCCACCTGGGCTGGAGGGAACGCCGCACCGCCGAGCGCATCGACGAACTGGCCGCGCTGGTGCAGCTCCCCAGAGAACATCTGTCCAGCTACCCGCCGCAGCTCTCAGGCGGGCAGCGCCAGCGCGTTTCGCTGATGCGCGCACTCGCGCTCGACCCCGACGTGCTGCTCCTCGACGAGCCGCTCGGCGCGCTCGACCCGCTGATCCGCGCGGACCTCCAGGAGGACCTGCGCGGCATCTTCCGCGGCCTGGGCAAGACGGTCGTGCTCGTCACCCACGACATGAGCGAGGCCGGCTACTTCGGCGACCGCATTGTGCTGATGCGCCAGGGCCAGACCGTACAGGACGGACCGTTTCGCGCGTTGCTGGAGGAACCCGCCAATGGCTTCGTCGAGCGCTTTATCAACGCGCAGCGCAGTTTGGTTTCGTGAGTTCGTCCGCTCACTTCGTTCGCTGGTTCGTGGTTCGTGTTCGTGGTTCGTCCTCGCCCTCTGCCGCCTTGCCAAATGAGACACAAGCCACGACCCGGCGAGCGCACGCGGGCCAACAACCGAGCGAGCAAAGCGAGCGGACGAACTACGATCTTCCTCCTCTTGCTACTGCTCGCGGCCCCGGCCCAAGCACAGGACACGACTCGCACCACCGAGGCCCTGACGAGCGGATCGAAGAAGTTTACCGAGAACGTCATTCTCGGGGCGATGGCGGCGCAGCTCTGGGAGGCGCGCGGCTTCCGGGCACGCCACCGCGCGCAGTTGGGCGGCTCACGCTTTCTGTGGGAGGCGCTGCGCGGCGGTGACATCGACGCCTACCCCGAGTACACCGGCACGCTTGTGCAAGAGATTTTGCCCGAAAGCGCCGGCTTGGACAGCAGCTCCACATCGGAAAACCTGCGCCGGGAGTTGCGCGAGCGTGGCGTGCGCATGACCCGGCCGCTGGGCTTCAACAATACCTACGCCCTCGGCATGAAAAAAGCCCGCGCCGCGAAGCTGGGCATCGAAACGATCTCGGACCTGCGGGACCATCCCAATCTGAAAGTCGCCTTCACCAACGAGTTCATGGATCGCGGCGACGGCTGGCCTGCGCTGCGCAAGGCCTACGACCTCCCGCACGTGCCGCGCGGCGTCGATCACGACATTGCCTACCGAGGGCTGCGCAGCGGCGCGGTGGACGTGATTGACCTCTACTCGACCGACGCCGAGATCGAGGCGTACGACCTGCGGGTCCTCGACGACGACCGCGACTTCTTTACCCGCTACGAGGCGGTCTACCTCTACCGCGCCGGGCTGGCCGAGCGCGCGCCCGGGGCCGTCCAGGCGCTCAGGCAACTGGAAGGCCGGATCGACGCCGAGACGATGACCCGTCTCAACAAGCGCTCCAAGATCGACGGCGTGGACGCGGAAAAGGGGGCCGCGCGCTTCCTCAACGAAACGATTCTGGCCGGCACGGGGCAGGCCGCCCGCGCCGACGTGGCGGGCTTCTGGACGCGCCTCGGGCAGCGCAGCCGTGAGCACGGGGTGCTGGTGGGCCTCTCGCTGACGCTGGCGGTTCTGCTGGCCGTGCCGCTGGGCGTGGCTGCCGCCAAAGGCGGGGCCGCCGGGCAGAGCCTGCTCCTGCTCGTCGGGCTGACGTACACGGTGCCCTCGCTGGCGCTCCTCGCGCTGATGGTGCCGCCGCTGGGGTTAGGGCGCGTTCCGGCGGTAACGGCGCTCTTTCTGTACAGCCTGCTCCCCATCGTGTGGAACACGTATACCGGCCTGCGCGACATCGACGGCCCGACGCGCGCGAGTGCCGAAGCGCTGGGCCTCTCCCCGTGGGCGAAGTTGCGGCGCGTCGAACTGCCGCTGGCGGCGCGCTCGGTGCTGGCAGGCGTCAAGATCGCCGCCGTCATCAACGTGGGCACTGCCACCCTCGGCGCGCTGATTGGGGCGGGCGGCTACGGCCAGCCGATTCTAACGGGCATCCGCCGCGCAGACCTAAGGCTCATCCTGGAAGGCACCATTCCGGCCGCCGTGCTGACGGTACTGCTGCTGGCGCTCCTGGAAGGCATCGAGCGCTTCGTGCTTCCGGAAGGGTTGCGGAGGTAGTTTTTGGTTCTTGGCGTCTGGTTCTCGATGCTCGCCTGGCGAACGCTTTCCAGCCCGAAGCCCCCCTCCAAGAGCGAACAACGTGAGCGCACCAACAATCCCCATTCCCCCCAGAAGCGAACGACATGAGCGAACCCACCTCCCGCTCGTCAGAACCGCTCGACCAGCTCAAAACCCACCTCGCCGAAGCGGCCGACCTTCAGTCCGCCGCCGCCGTCCTGTCGTGGGACCAAGAGACGTTCATGCCCGAGGGCGGAGCCGCCGCGCGCAGCCGCCAGCTCTCGACGCTCCAGCGCCTCGCCCACGAGGCGTTCACCCGCGACGCGGTGGGCGCGCTCCTGGACGACCTGGCCTCGCCGGCCGAAGACGGCGCCCCGACGGACGGCACGGCCGCCCTCGTGCGCGTCACGCGGCGCGACTACGAGCGAGCGCGAAAGGTCCCCTCCGCCCTGGTCGCTCGGCTCGCGCAGGCGTCCAGCGAGGCGAAACAGGCGTGGAAAGCCGCCCGCGCCGACGACGATTTCGACGCCTTCGCCCCGCACCTGGAGCGTCTCATTACCCTCAGCCGCGAGAAGGCCGAGGCGCTCGGTTATGAAGACACGCCCTATGACGCACTTCTCGAAGAGTACGAGCCGGGCACGCGCACTGCCGACGTGGCCCCGCTCTTCGAGACGCTGCGCGAGGAACTGGTTCCCCTCGTCGAAGCCATCGCCGAGGCGGAGCAAGTGGACGACGCCTGCCTGCACGGCGACTTCGCCCCCGACGCCCAGCAGCAGGCCGGGGAGGAGGTCATCCGCGCCTTCGGCTACGACTTCCAGCGCGGGCGCCAAGACCGCTCGGCGCACCCGTTTACGACCGCCTTCTCGACCGGTGACGTGCGGCTCACCACGCGCTTCGACCCGCAGTTTTTCGGGACGGGCTTCTTTGCGACGCTCCACGAAGCAGGGCACGGCCTTTACGAACAGGGCGTGGCCGACGACCTGGAGCGTACTCCGCTGGCGGAAGGCGCCTCGCTGGGCTTGCACGAAAGCCAGTCGCGCCTCTGGGAAAACCTCGTCGGGCGTAGCCGCGCGTTCTGGCGATGGTACCTCCCGAGGCTCCGCGAGCGCTTTCCCCAGCAACTGGGCAGCGTCACCGAGGATGCGTTCTACCGCGCTGCCAACAAAGTCGAACCCTCGCTGATCCGCGTGGAGGCCGACGAGGTGACGTACAACCTGCACGTGATGCTGCGCTTCGAGATCGAGCGCGCTTTGATCGAAGGCCGCCTCGCGGTAGAAGACCTCCCGGGGCGCTGGAACGCGGCGATGGACGATGCCCTCGGCGTCGTGCCCGAATCGGACGCGAACGGGGTTCTCCAAGACGTGCACTGGGCGATGGGGGCCTTCGGCTACTTCCCTACCTACACGCTGGGCACGCTCATGAGCGTGCCCCTTTTCCGACAGGCCGAAGCAGACCTCGGCGGCCTCGACGAGCAAATAGCGCAGGGCGAGTTTGGGCCGCTGCTGAGCTGGCTTCGCACACACATCCACCGGCACGGGCGCAAGCTCCAGGCCGCCGACCTGCTGGCGCGCGTCACCGGTGAGCCGCTTTCGGCCCAGCCGTGGGTGGACTATGTGCGGAAGAAGTTCGGCGCGATCTACGGGCTGTGAATGCGCGAGCACTCGTCGACGCTGCCCGCCCTGCCGGACGCGGACGTCGGCGGTCAAACCTTTATCGCGACGAGGCGTTGGCACACGTGCTCTGGCTTTCCGAAAAAAGTAAAGAGATGCAAGCTACCCGCGACCCCGACGCCTCACCCGCGACGCCCCCGGCGGAATGGACGCTCGCCTCGTGGCGCGAGCGCCCGGCGCGCCAGCTTCCCACCTACCCCGACGAAACCGCGCTCGAAGAGGCGCTTGGCCGGCTGGCCGTGCTCCCGCCGCTGGTCACGTCCTGGGAAGTCGAGTCGCTCAAAGACGAACTCGCCGCCGCCGAAGCAGGGGAGCGCTTCCTTTTGCAGGGCGGGGATTGCGCCGAGCGCTTCGGGGACTGCACCGCCGACGTGATCACGTCGCGGCTCAAGATTCTTCTCCAGATGAGCCTGGTGCTGACCTACGGGCTGCGCAAGCGCGTAGTACGGGTGGGCCGCTTCGCCGGGCAGTTCGCCAAGCCGCGCTCCTCTCCGACCGAGACGCAGGGTGAAGAGACCCTTCCCAGCTACCGCGGCGACCTCGTCAACGCTCCGGAGTTTACCGAGGCCGCCCGCACGCCCGACCCCGAGCGGCTCCTGGAAGCCTACCACCGCTCGGCGATGACGCTCAACCTCGTGCGCGCGCTCACCGAGGGCGGTTTCGCAGATCTGCACCACCCGGAGTACTGGGACGTGGACTTCGTAGAGCACTCGCCGCAGCGCGCAGAGTACGAGGCGGTGATCGACGCCATCGGCGAGGCACTCGGCTTCGTAGACACCGTCGCCTCTGACGGCAACGCCTTGAAGGGGCTCGAACGCGCGCCGTTCTGGATCAGCCACGAGGCGCTGCATCTGCCCTACGAGGAGGCGCTTACGCGCACCGTTCCGCACTGCGACGGGTACTTCAACCTGGGCACGCACCTGCCGTGGGTCGGCAAGCGCACCGCGCGGCTCGGGGAAGCGCACGTCGAGTACGCGCGCGGCCTCTCCAATCCCGTCGGGCTGAAGGTCGGGCCCCAGCTGGCGCCGAGCGACCTGGTGGACCTGGCCGGGGCGCTCGACCCCGAGGGCGAGCCGGGCCGCCTCACGCTCATCACGCGCCTGGGGGCGGACCCGGTGGAAGACCGCCTGCCGGCGCTCATTCAGGCGATGCAGCGGGCGGGCCACTCGGCACTCTGGTGTTGCGACCCGATGCACGGCAACACTGAGCGCACCGAGGGCGGCCTCAAGACCCGCCACTTCGACAAGATCCGCCGGGAGGTTGAGCAGTCGTTCGCCATTCACGCCGCCGAAGGGTCGCGCCTGGGCGGCCTTCACATCGAACTTACCGGCGAAGACGTGACCGAGTGCGTCGGCGGCGCGCGCGGGCTGACGGAGGCGGACCTCAAGCGCGCCTACGAGTCGGTCGTGGACCCGCGCCTCAACTACGAGCAGGCGCTGGAGCTGGCCTTCTCGGTCGTGCACACGCGCCGGGCGCTACGCGAGTAGCGCGTGTTTCCGGGAGGCCGGGCCTTTGGCAAGTACCAAGCCTTTGGCAAATATCAAGTGGGACGCGAATACGTGTTTCTACGCCCGCCCCGACTCGGCGGCGGGCGGCAGGTCGCCGTGCCCTTCGAGACGAAGCCGGACACGATCTCCGGCGTAGCCGCTTCGATCACGCGCGTCACCGTCCAGGCGACAGCCTCGGCGCGCGCGGCCCGGCCATCTTCGGCGGCCACCGAGCATCCGAGCACCTGTGAATCTGCTCCAGCATTCTCGAACGAAGCTGTGCTCGAACAAGCCGATGTCTAAACAAGCCGACGTATCGCAGGAAGCCCACGCGGCCGGGAACGGGCACCGCGCGGAAGCGCAAGAGCCGGCGACGGCCCCGCCGGGGGACAACGCCTCGTCACCAAAAAGCGAGAACGCGACGGGTGAAAAGGCGACAGGCGAAGAGCCGACGGGCGAAGAGGCGACGAGTTCATCCGACCTGCTGGGCACGTTTTCGGGCGTGTACCGGCCCACGGTCCTCACCATCCTGGGGCTGATG
>PXTS01000063.1 GCA_003022485.1 Bacteroidetes bacterium QS_8_68_28 | reverse complement strand
CGCTCGCCCGGCGCGCGGAAGAGGACGGGGCCGAGGCGGTCGTCGTCAGCGCCGACAAGGACTTTCAGCAGCTGCTCTCGGAACAGATCTCCATCTACAAGCCCGCCCGCGGCGACCGCGACTTCGAGACGATCACCGCCGCGTCGTTCGAGGAAGAGAACGGCTTCGCCCCGGCCCGCTTCGCCGACCAGCTTGCGCTCTGGGGCGACTCGTCGGACAACGTGCCCGGCGTGCCGCTCATCGGGGAGAAAACTTCCGCCAAGCTGCTGCGCGAGTACGGCGGCGTCGAAGACGTCCTCGCCGCGGCCGACGACGTGGGCGGCAAGCGCGGCGAAAGCCTCACCGAGCACGCCGACCAGGCGCGCCTCTCGAAAGAGCTCGTCACGATCAAGACCGACGTGCCGGTGCGTTTCGACTGGCACGAACTGAAGCAGCAGGAGCCGGACGAGGAAGTCCTGAAGCAGATTTTCGAAGAGCTGGAGTTTGGCTCGTTCCTCGACCGCATCACCGGGGCGGACGGGGAGCAGAGCGGCGGCGACGGGGCGGCCTCCAGCGGCGACGACTCCGGGCTCGACTTCGACTTCGGCCCGTACGAAGAGGTGCGCACGTTCGACGCCGAGCAGGTCGATTACGAAACGATCACGACGCTCGGCGGCGTCGAAGCGCTCGCCGAGGAACTGCTGGCCCGCGACCGCTGGGCTTTCGACACCGAGACGACCTCCACCGATGCTCGCCAGGCCGAACTGGTCGGCATCGCAGTCGCGTGGGAAGAGCAGCAGGCCCGCTACGTCCCCACGCCGCTCCCCCCGGAAGGCGAGGCCGCGACGACAGACGACGTTCTCGACGCGCTGCGTCCGGCGTTCGCGTCGGAAGCGGAGAAGGTCGGCCACAACCTCAAGTACGACCTTACGGTGATGGCGCAGCACGGCGTGGAGACGGAGGGCCCGCTCTTCGACACGATGGTTGCGCACTACCTCGGCGCGCCGCAGGACACGCAGACCCTCGACGCGGTCGCAAGAAAGCACCTGTCCTACCGCGCCAAGCCCATCGACGAGCTGATCGGCGACGGGCAGGAGGCGGACTCGATGCGCGAGGTGCCCGTTGCGGAGGCCGCGCCCTACGCCTGCGAAGACGCCGACTTGGCGTTTCGCCTCGTCGCGCCGCTTACCGAGAAGCTGGGCGAGGATGGGCTGATGGACCTCGCCGAGGAAGCGGAGCTGCCGCTCGTGCGCGTTCTCACCGCCATGGAGCGGCACGGCATCAAAATCGACCGAGAGCATCTGGCGGAGATTTCCGAAGAGATCGAGGGGGAGATGCGCGAGATCGAGCAAGAAATCCACGAGCACGCCGGGCGCGCGTTCAACGTCAACTCCACGCAGCAGCTCGCGGAGGTCTTATTCGAGGAGCAGGACCTGCGCGTCGTCTCGAAAACGTCCACCGGCAATCCCTCCACCAAGGAGAGCGTCTTGCAGGAGCTTTCCGACGAGCACCCGATCCCATCGCTGGTGCTGGAGTACCGCTCGATGGCGAAGCTGAAAGGCACCTACCTCGACAGCCTCGGCGAGCTGGTGCGCGGCGAAGAGACGGGCCGCCTGCACACCTCGTTCAACCAGACGGTCACGGCGACCGGGCGGCTCTCATCGAGCGAGCCCAATCTCCAGAACGTGCCCGTGCGCACCGAGCGGGGCCGGCGCATCCGCCGCGCCTTCGTGGCCGAGGACGGATGGACGCTCATGGCGGCAGACTACGCGCAGATCGAGCTGCGCATCCTGGCGGCCATGAGCGGCGACGAGGCCATGCTGGAGACCTTTCGCATGGCAGGCGACATTCACACCGACGCCGCCGCGCGCGTCTTCGATGTGGCGCCGTCGGACGTCACGCGCGACCAGCGGCGCAAGGCGAAGGCCGTCAACTACGGCATCCCGTACGGCGTTTCGGCATGGGGCCTCGCGCAGCGCCTCGCCGACGTGACGCGCGACGAGGCGGAGGAGCTGATCGACCAGTACCGCCGCTCGTATCCGGCCGTCTCGGGCCTGCTGGCTGAATTGGTCGAACGGGCCAAAGAACGCGGCTACGCCGAGACGCTCAAGGGCCGCCGCCGCTACCTGCCGGGCCTCACGTCACAGAACCATCGCCAGCGTTCCTTCGCCGAGCGCGCGGCCGTCAACATGCCCATCCAGGGCACGCAAGCGGACATGATCAAAATCGCCATGGTCCAGATCCATGAGCGTATCGCCGAGGAAGCCCTCGACAGCCGGATGCTGCTCCAGGTCCACGACGAGCTCGTCTTCGAGGTGCGCCCGGAGGAAGAAGACGCCGCCCGCGAGCTGGTCGAGAGCGAGATGCGTGAGGCCCACCCGCTGCCCGGCGACGTGCCGGTGGTCGTGGACATCGACACGGGGCCGAACTGGCTGGACGCGCACTGATGCAGGCCTGCTTGGGCACTGGCATGCTGCGGGGGCGGCGTTTGAGGGCAAACCAGGTGCATTGATAAGTTGGAATTTCCGCAAAGGCGTCTCCGTTTTGCAAAGGGCGCTATTTTTCTCAACCATTCGCTCTGCCGGTCATGAAGATGTTGCTTCGCTGCTTCGCCTGTTGGTTTGCCGCCGCGCTGCCGGCCCTCGTCCTCTGTGCAGGCTGCGCGACCTCTTCGCCGTCTTCCTCCTCGTCAGCGGGGTTCGAGCGCGTCGTCCCGTCGCGGGTACAGCCGGACCAGCTCCAGATGGACACTGAGGGCGACTACGACGTTCTCTACTCGAACCAGCCGGGAAGCGCGGTGGCCGTCAGTCTGCGAAGCGCCACGGCGGACTACCTGCAGTTTTTCGTGACGACGTTCAACAGGGGCGACCGGGCGCGCCCCGTGAACCCGGGCGACATGCGGCTGCGGTTCAAGGGCAGCGACGCGCAAACCGTGGAGATGTACGCGACCTCGAACGTGCCCGGACAGGCCTCCCAAGACGCGCGCAACGACGCACAGGACGCCGTCGAACTCACCGAACTGACGAGACGATTGTACGTCACCGAGGACGTGTCGGGGGGAGAGGGGAGTTCGGCCTATGGCGGGGACGAGCCCATTTCGGAAGCGGAAGAGGTGCTGCTGGAGTCGTCGGTGCTCGAATCGGGCAGCGCGTGGCGGGCTTCGTCTATGCCCCTTCGCCCACCGCCGGAGCGGGGCAGTTCGTCTTTAAGGTGCCCGTCGGCGACGAGATGCACAAGTTTCAATACACGTATCAGTAAGTCCCCCCCGGTACTGCCCTCTGCCCGCCGACCCCCGGGACGTCATTCTCGCAACGCTCGAAGGGGCGCGTGCGGCGTGAACGACGTCTTCGGCGAGGGTAGTGCGCCAGGGTAGTGCGCCAGCGGTCCCACAAGACGGCACGGGGGCGACGACGTGCACAAGTTTCGTTACACCGTGGAGTAATTCACCAGACACGCCGTACCGGCAAACGCATGGAACGCTCCGTTTCCCCTTCCGGGCCGGACCCCGTCTCGCCCGATGCCTTCTCGTTCGTCAAAGAAGCCGGCGGCATCGAGGAGTACCGCCTGGATGCCAACGGCCTCCAGGTGCTCGTTATGCCGAGGGCCGCCGCGCCGGTCGCCTGCTTCATGCTGACCTATCGCGTGGGCAGCCGCCACGAGCGCACCGGGCTGACCGGGGCCACGCACATGCTCGAACATCTCATGTTCAAGGGCACCGAGCGCTTCAACGCGCGGGAGGGCACGTCCATCTTTCACGCCCTGCAGCGGGTGGGGGCGCGGGTGAACGCCTCCACGTGGTTCGACCGCACCAACTACTACGAGCTGCTGCCGAAGGAACACCTGCCGAAGGCCGTCGAGATCGAGGCCGACCGGATGCGCGGCCTGCTCCTGCGGCCCGAGGACGTAGAGAGCGAGCGCACCGTCATCCTCAACGAGCACGACCAGGGGCAGAACGATCCCTTCCGCAACCTGCTTCATGCCGTCTGGGCGGCGGCCTTCACCGCGCACAGCTACCACCACCCCACCATCGGCTGGCGGCCGGACATCGAGGCGGCAAGCCCCGAGGACCTGCGCGGCTTCTACGACCGCTTCTACTGGCCGCAAAACGCCACGGCCACGATCATCGGCGACGTGGAGCGCGCCGAGGCGCTCGATCTCGTCGCCGAGCACTTCGGCCGCATCGACGGCGGCCCCCAAGCAGGACTCGACGCCAACGGCGAAGCCGAGCCCACGCGCGAGCCCGAGCAGCGCGGCGAGCGGCGCGTGACCGTGCGCCAGCAGGGCCAGCTCGGCGCCCTCTTGATGGGCTACAAGGCCCCACCGGGGCTTACCGAGGACGCCGACGCCCTCAGCGTGCTCGCGCGCATTCTCGCCAGCGGGAAGGGCAGCCGCTGCTATCACCGTCTCACTGACCAGGGCCTCACCGCCGAGGTCGTGGCAATGAGCCCGCGCCTGCGCGACCCGGGGCTCTTTTCGCTCTTTGCCTTCCTGGCGCCAGAGCGCACGCACGACGAGGTCGAAGAAGCCCTGGAAGAGGTTCTCCAGCAGGTCAAGGACGACGGCGTAACCGGCGACGAGGTGGCTCGCGCAAAGCGCCAGCTCAAGGCGCAGGAGGCCTT
>PXTS01000062.1 GCA_003022485.1 Bacteroidetes bacterium QS_8_68_28 | reverse complement strand
CGTGCTCGCCCCGCCGAGCGTCTCCATTTCGTAGAAGGGCATTTCGTTGTCGCCGGGGGTGGAGGTAAGCGTCAGAAACTCGCGGAGCGCCAACACCTGATAGCCCTTGCGGAACGGCAGGTATTGTTGGCTCTCGAAGTTGAAGCGTGCGTAATCGTAATTGCCGTCCCCGACAGCCAAATGCGGGAGCGCCTCGACAGCCGCGTAGAAGCCGCTGGTAGCGTCGAGAGAGATGCCGCGCAGGCGCTCTTGCGTGGGGGCGAAGCGCCGCCCGTAGCCCACCTCGTAGGACACGTTGCGCGTGTCGTACTCCACAAACGTCCCGGGCACGGCGTAGTCCACATCTGCCCCCAGCCCGGGCACCTCCCCCGAAAACGAAGCCATCTCCACGGTGGGATATGCCTCATCCTGACCCTCGCCGTAGCGGTGCGTCTGGTAGGAGGCGTGCGCCCCCACCAGGACGCCCGGCAGAAACTCGTAGCCCGCCAGTCCCCCGACGATGCTCTCGTTGAGCCGGTAGTTCAGACGGGGGTTCTTCTCAGCATTCGGGCCGATGCCGTAGAAGTCCTCCTCGGGCATGTGCCAGTAGCGAGCGAAGCCGTAGCCCGTCCACGGCCCCGGGTCGTCGAAGCCGGCAGCGGCGTTGACGCCGTAGTACCTCTTGAGGCTCGCCAGCGCTTCGACGTAGGCAAAGGCATCGCGGCGATCCACAAGGAACGGAAGCCGCCCCCCTCCCGTCGTCCCCGCCCCCGACTGCAATCCTCCCAGCACCGGGCGCAGATTGTAGAGGTCCAGGTCCGGAAGGTCGACGACGAGCTGCTGGCGCTCGATGAAGCTCTGCACGCGCCCAACCGTGCTGGAGAGAAAACCTTTCTTGGGCGGCTGCAAGTGTTCTCTCTTTTCCAAGCGCTGCCGGCGGAGGCGCTCCTGCCGGCGGTCTTCGGAAGGGGACGGCTCTTCGTCGGGGACGGTCTGGGCACGGGTAACGGCGGGGCTTCCCAGCAGCAGCACGGCCGGGAGCAGCGCGGCCAGAAGCCACATGGAAGCGGCCTGCCTCCCGCGAGCCAGCGCGTTCGGACCGGACGGCGAGACATCGGCGTAAGGGCGCGTCACGTGCGTATCGGTGTATCGAAGCAAAAGGCGAAAAGTATCGGCGGGAGCTCGCGTTGGGGACACCGCGAGCGGCTCCCGTCTCGTTTGCATTCCTTCTCCAACTCCATTCCACACGCCTCGCCTGCACGGCTCACGGCCCGCATTTTACGAAAACATGACAGGCCCTCTGCCCTCACGATCTCTCTTTTTTTCTCTTTACCGAAGATGGAGCTTTTTTCTGCCTCTTGGTACATCGCGGTACTGGTCGCCGGGCTGGTTACGGGACTGGTCGGCAAGTGGATTCACCGCGAGATAAACCGCGACGGGTGACGGCTTCGGAGACGTATCCGCCGTCAGGGCACCGTCTCCTCCTCCACGCGCCGGTAGATGCCGCGTACGCGGCGACCGTCGCGCTCGGGGGCTTCGGCCCCGGCCAGCGCGGCCTGGGCGGCGACCTCGTCCAGGGCGTCGGGAGCGACGGCCGCCGGGGCGAGAACGAACACCCACCCGCCGGGGTGCACGTGGCGGCGTGCTTCCGCCAGCAGCGCTCGGAGATCCGCCCGGCGGCGCAACGCTTCGGCCGCCTCGTCGGGACGAGGCACCTGCACGATGACCCAGGCGAAGTGCGCCTCGGGGTACGGCAGCGCACCGACCGGAGCGCCCGTGGTGTACACCGTGGGCGCCTCGCCCTCCGCCGCAGCCCGGTGCACCTGCCGCGCCTCGTCGTCGGTCCAGGGAGCAGCGTGCACCTCGAAGCCCATTCGCGCGAGCGCGCTGGGCACGTGCCCACCTGCCTCTTTTTCGACGTCGGTGCCGCGCACGAGCACGCGCCGGCTCGGTGCGACGGCAGCCATCGTGCGCAGCAGGTGGTTCAGCGCAGGCGCATCCATCGCGCAACGGGAGCGAGAAGCAGGCGCGCTTCGCGCGGGGCACGCTTCAAGACGCCGATGTCTCAGAGAGGCCTTGCTGGGCAGGGGCGGCAGCGTCGTTGCGGGCAGACGAGGGCTCCGGCCCGGTCGTCCAGCAGCGCGCCTCGGCAATGCACTCGCACTGGTGGCAGCGCGCCTGGCGCTGGTCGGCATTGTGGCGCGGCATCTGGTCGAGCGGCTGGAGGCGATACGCGCCGTCCTCGCGCCCGTTTTCGGCAGAGCCGTTCTGTGCAGAGCCGTTCTGTGCGGCAAAGGCGGACCCCGGCGCTCCGTCACCCACGCTGAGCGGCCGGGCCGGCGCCTGCGGGGGTTGGATCTGCGCCACAGTCGCCTCGGCAAGCGCCTCGATGAAAAGCGGGTGACTGTTGAGGCCGCTCGTGACCTCGAAGTGGCGCACGCCCGCTTCCTCCGCCTCCTCGCGCGCTTCGATGTCCAGCTCGTAGCTCGTCTCGATGTGGTCGGTGACGAAGGCGACCGGCACGACCAGGAGCGCCCGGCGCCCCTGCTCGGCGAGGTCGTCGAGCTTGTCGAGCGTCGAGGGCGTAAGCCACTCCGCCGGGCCGACTTTGCTCTGGAAGGCGACGTGATAGGGCCGGTCGTGGCCGCGATATTTCATCACCTGATCCACTGTCGAATGGACGAGGCAGCAGTACGGGTCGCGGCGCTCCTTCATCTCTTTCAGCGGCGTGCCGTGGGCGCTGAAGACAAGCTGCACGTCCGACCGCACGTCCCTTTCGAAGCGCTGGAGACCTTCGTCGATACGCTCCGAGAGGGCCTGGATGTACTTCGGGTTGGCCGCGTACTCTTGCACCACCGTCGTGGGCCACGTGGGGATCTCCCCTTCTTCCTGGAGGGTCTTCCAGTAAACGAGCGAGGCACCGGTCGTGGTCTTCGAGTACTGCGGGTAGAGCGGCAAGAGCACGACCTGGTCCACACCGTCTTCCTGCATCTGGCGCGCGGCCTCCTCGCTGAACGGGTGCCAGTAGCGCATGGCGATGTAGGTGCGAAAATGCGCCCCTGTGGTCTCGCCGTAGCGCTCGTTGAGAAGCGATTCGAGGTCGGCCGACTGCTCGCGCGTGAGCCGGTTGATGGGCGAGCCCCCACCGATGGCTTCGTAGTCTTCGCGGACGGAACGTGAACGCGTCTTGGCGATCAGCTTAGCCAGCCAGTGCCGCCAGACGCCGCCCACCGGCAGGTCGATGATGGCCGGATCCATGAACAGGTTGTACAGAAACGGCTCCACGTCCGCCTGCGTCTCGGGGCCGCCCAGGTTCAAGAGCACTACGCCCACGGTGTCCCCGTTGTCCACCGCGAGCGGGTCGGACGGGAAGTGCCCTCCCGTGACCATGCGGCGGTCGAACTCGTAGGCGCTCAAGAATTCGCGCGGGGTCATGCGGACACGTCTCGTCTGGCCGGGATCGCTGCAAGGAAAACCTTCCCCGATGGCAGCATCGGGGAAGGGCCGGGACTTCCTTTGAGCGCAGAGGCCAGGCGACGGTTCCTGCGCGGCGTTGAACTTTGCCATAAACCCCTCTCCCGACAGCAAACGGGACGGGCTGTTCTTTCAGAAGTGCCGTCTTTTTAGAAGTGCCGTCCTTTCAGAAGTGGAGCCCGACCGCAAAAATCAACGCGCGCGTTCCGAAGCTTCGACCCAGGACGGGTTTTACAGCAGAACGCCTACCTCAATGCCGAGCGTACTGGTGCGGCCTTCGAGGCCGCTTCCCCCCTCTGGGAAGTCATCGACGGTGTCGAGAAGCTGCTTCGCGGACTGTACCGCGTCGCTGTCCTGATTGAGCAGGTCGCGCAGGCCCAGCCCGTACCACAGGCCCAGCAGCAAGCGCCGGCCCGCCAGCGGCACCGCCACGTCGCCCCCCACGGCCAGCCCGTAGTCAAGGCGCTCGAACAGATCGTCACTGGCGAGCGGGTTCTCGATGGGCGGCAGCTCCGCGTCGTCCGGAAGAAGGGGCGCCGCCTGGGCAAGGCGCTGGTCAGCGCGCTCGACCAGCCCCGCCACCGAGTCGTCGATGAACTGGTCGAAGAGAGGGGCTTCCTGGTTTTCAGTTTTCACGGTGAAGCGGCCGCTCACGTCCGCCTCGGCGCTTCTGCCGATACGCACACCCGCGTACGGGCCGGCGTAGAGGCCAGCGCCCCATCCGTCGCGGTCCGCAAGGGCATAACGCGCGAGCAGCGCCCCTTCGAGGAAATCGGCGCGCACGCTGCCGTTGATGGCGACCTCGTTCACGTGGAGCCGCGCCGCGCCGGTCGCGTCAAACGTCCCCAGCAGGAAGGTATATTCGATGTTGTCCTCCGCACCGCCCCCACCCTTGCGTACGTAGCGCAGCTCAGGCTGGAGGGCCCACCGCTCCGTGAGACGCGCCCGTCCGAAGAGAGTCGCTGCCGCGCCGACTTGCGGGCCCGAGAACGTGCCGCCACGCACCTGCGCGAGCGTCGCCCCGGTCTGCACGCCGCCCCGCACGGACTGGGACTGGACACGAGGCGCGGCGGCGAGACAAAGCGCGAGCACCGCGCCGATCAGCGCGAAGCGAGTGTTCATGGAGCGGCATGCGAACACTTCAAGAAGGCATTTCTTCCTTCGTTGAAGGGCGCGCGTCAGGAGAAGTTGCCTCCGGCGCGTCCTCGGGGGAAAGCGCCAGCCAGTCGCGCGGCTGGAGGAACCACTGCGCGCGGGCCTCCGGCGTGCCCGGCTCGGGACGCGCGTCGTAGCGCCAGGCTACCTCCGGCGGCAGGCTCATCAGGATGCTCTCGGTGCGCCCGCCGCTTTCGAGGCCGAACTTCGTGCCCCGGTCGTAGACGAGGTTGAACTCGACGTAGCGCCCGCGCCGACGCTCTTGG
>PXTS01000061.1 GCA_003022485.1 Bacteroidetes bacterium QS_8_68_28 | reverse complement strand
ATCATCGAGGGCGGGGCCACGCGCCTGCGCCCGGTCCTGCTGACGGCGCTGACGACGGTGCTGGGGCTCGTGCCGCTGACCTTCGGCCTCAACGTGGACTTCGTAGGCCTTTTGGCGGAACTGGAACCGAACTTCCAGATCGGGTCGGAGAACACGCAGTTCTGGGGCCCGATGGGCACGGCCATCATCGCGGGACTGACGTTCGGCACCTTCCTGACGCTGGTGATCGTGCCGGTCATGTACTCGGCTTTCGACTCCTTGAGCATTCGTGCCACCAAAGCCTTCGGCGGGGACACCGGCGAGGCGGGCCTCGTCAGCGACGCCGTGGCCACCGAGGGGGGCATGGCCGGTGCCCCTGGTGAGGACGGCGGGCGCCCGGTGCCCGGCGACGGGGCGCGCTCGGGACCCGCGCCCCAGCGCGCGACCGGCAATGGCGCACGTGAGGGGGAACGCCCGGCCCCAGCGGGTCCCGGACGCGAGCAGCCCCCCTACGCCCCCGAAGGCGAGGACCCCGGCAGCCATGCCCCCAGCAGCAAGGCTTCCGGCAGCGCTCCCCGCGACGGGGACGCCCGCGACGGGGACACCCGCGACGATTACGACAGCGGAAATGGCCGCCCCGCCGGGGAAAATCCCGCTCCCGGCGAAGGAGGCTCCTCGCCGTAAGGAGGCTCCTCGCCGCGAGGGGCGGCGCACGAAAGCACGCGGCGGGCCCCCTCCGCTGGATGCCTCGCGCGCTCCTGGAGCCCCCGTGCCGGAAACGGCCCGCTGCAACATGCGGCGTCCTGCCGAATTGGTCTTCGCCCCCCTCGTTCTTCTCGACGCTCCTGCTCTTCTCATGACCGGCGCCGTCAAGCGCTACTACGAAACCTACCTTCAGAAGTGGGACCGCGTCGGGGCCGTCGCCCCCAGCAGCCGCTTCCTGGCGCGCGCGATCACGAATCACGTCGAGCCCTCCGACAGCATCCTGGAAATCGGGGCCGGCAGCGGGGCCTTCACGCGCGTGCTGGCCGGAAAGGTGCCCGACGAGCACCTGCATGTGCTGGAAGTGGATCCCGAGCGCGAGCGGACGCTCCGCCAGTACGCCTCGAACGTCTATCTCACTGGTGCCCTCGATTTCCTCGACGCCCCCCCGCTCGACCTGGCCGGCTTCAAGGCCGTCTCGGGGCTGCCGCTCCTGAACTTCGAGGAGGACTTTCGCCGCACCCTCTGGCAGCGTCTCTTCCGCGAGGCGGGCGTGCGCTCGATCCGCCAGTTCACCTACTCGCCCGTCCCGCTCTTCGAGGAAGAATGGCTTGCCGACCGCGGCCTCACCGCGCGGCGCACCGCCTTCGTGCTCCTGAACCTGCCGCCGGCCTTCGTATGGGAGTTCACCCGCGCCGGCGACGGCCCCACCGGGCCCGCGTGACCGTACATGCGCGCACCATTTCTTCGACTGCTCCCGCCTTCTCTTCGACCGCTCGGAGCCTTCCTATTGCAACTTCAACAGGTAGTTTGGATATATGATCTGCGCTTGTAGCTTTCGAACATCCAACCGCCTTCGTCGATGCCTGCACCTCTCTTTGTTCGCGATCTTACCGATAAAGAAAGAGGTGCGCTCAAAGAAGCCGCCGATGCCGGCGATGCGTTCACCCGGCGCCGGGCGCAGATCCTGCGTTTCTCCGACCAGGGCCTGAAAACGCGCGAGATTGCCGACGGCCTCGGTTGCGTGAAACAGACGGTGTGCAACGCGATCCACGACTTCCACGAGCGCGGCTTGGCGAGCCTCGCGCGGAGGCCCAAAGGCCCGAAAGACCCGGACCGCATCTTCGACGAAGCCAAAAGCCAGAAGCTGATGCAGATCGCCCACCAGCGCCCGCGCGCCTTCGAGAAAGCGCGCTCGGCGTGGAGCCTCGAAGCGCTCGCGGAGGTGGCCTTCGAGGAGGGTCTGACCTCCCGCCAGGTCTCCCGCGAGACGATCCGCCAAGCCATCCAGGCGATGGGTTCTTCCTGGCAACGCGCCAAGCACTGGATTGAAAGCCCGGATCCACAGTACAAGCTAAAAAAAAGCAGCGAGACCGCCTGATACGGCTTGCAGGGAGCCACAAAGACTGTGCGCTCGGCTTCCTCAATGAGGTCTGGTGGAGCAGGTTTGCCAAGTCCAACATGCACGCTTGGGGAGTAGACGACCGGCCGCTTCGCTTGCTCGAAACTGGACCCGATAAAAACGAAGACGACCCCAAAGCGCTGGCCTGTTACGGCACGTACTTTCCCGACTGGAAACCAGAGCGGAACATGCTTTTGCGCTTCGTGAAAGGACGGCCTGTCAGCAGCGTAACGACCACCTTCCTTGAGTGGACCTGCCAGCGGCTCTGCGAGCGTGGCAAGCGCGTCTGGGCGCTCGTCTGGGATCGGGCCTCTTGGCATACAAGTTGGCATACAAGCCATGAAACGCAATCGGGCTGGATCAAGGCCCACAATCAGGAGGTCAAGCGAACTGGTGAAGGGGTGCGCATCATCGCCTGCCTTTTGCCCTCGAAGAGCCCGTGGCTGAATCCGATAGAGCCGAAGTGGCTGCATGGAAAAAGAGCTATCGTGAAACCGGAGGGAGTACTTTCTGTCGAGGAAGTCATCGACCGCGTCCATTCCTACTACGGCTGCGAACACTTACAACACATCGTCCAAAGTACCGATTGAAGTTGCACTATGAACCGTTCCCCTTCCTCCAGCGACGCGCTCCCCCAGAACGGACGCAGCGACGACGGCGACTGGCTCTACGAAACCACGATAAGCGCCGGCGCCGCACTCCTCCAGCGTGTCGAGCGCTTCGTGGGCCACGCCTCGCTGGTGGGCGACCGCCCGTTTCACCGGCCTGAGGCGCACCCCGAGCACTTCGCCTGGACGCGCCGCCTCGAATCGAACTGGCCGACCATTCGCGCCGAGCTGGACGAGGTGTTGGAGCACCGCGAGCAGCTCCCCAACTTCCAGGACATCTCCAAAGACCAAAAGAAAATTACCGACGACGACGACTGGAAGACGTTCTTTCTCTACGGCTTCGGGCACAAGGCGGAGCAAAATTGCGCCCGCTGCCCCGCGACCACGGCGCTTGTCGAGAGCGTGCCGGGCATGAAGACGGCGTTCTTCTCCATTCTTGCCCCGGGAAAGCACATTCCCGAGCACCGCGGCCCCTACAAGGGCGTCTTGCGTTACCACCTCGGGCTGAAAGTGCCGCAGGAAAAAGAAAAGTGCCGCATCCGCGTGGCCGATGAGGCGCGCCACTGGGAGGAAGGGGCCGGGCTCCTCTTCGACGACACCTACCACCACGAGGTGTGGAACGACACCTCCCAGGAGCGCGCCGTCCTTTTTATGGACGTGGAGCGCCCGATGCGCTTCCCGTGGTCGCTGGTGAACAAGGCGGTGATCGCAGGGGTGGGGCGCTCTCCGTTCGTACAGGACGCAAAGAAAAACCAGGAAAAGTGGGCCGAGCGCCTCGCGCAGAGCGCCGGGCCGCCGGCCTGATTCGAGCGCGCCCTGCGCACGATGAGCGAAGCGATTCACACCCGCGTGATGAGGCCGCTGGCATGAGCCGCGCATAGTAAACGAAACATTCGGCTCCGCCACAGGAGCGCTGCTTTGCACGAATGGTCGGCTCGTACATACCAATGGCGGCTGACCGTTGTGCATCTTTTTCGCTGACCTAAACGCCGGAATGTAACCGTAGCGACGTAGCGCGCTGCGTCGCTACTACAAAGGCGAAAACGCTGGCGTGCAAGGTCATCTTTCGTAATTGGTGTAAGGGGGGGGATGTAGGCGATTGTGAGACTCGGGCCCTTTGTGGGACAGCAAAGCCCTCTTCCGGACGGGGCATCCTCTGTAATTTCGTGAGGAAGCACTCCTGCGGTACGCGCAGAGGGTTTTGGGACAGGCTCTAAATCTCGCAAGCCTACAGATGCCCTCAAAGCGACGCGCTCAGGTTCAGCCGCGCGGTGTGTACCACGTCCGCCTGTGAGGGGGCACGCGCGTCGTAGCTGAGGGTGGCGCTGAGGAACTCGTTGATCGCGTAGCGTCCGCCCAGGCCCCACCGAAAGGAGGTGCCCACGCCGCGCCCGTCGGTCAGCTCGTAGCGGGCCCGGCCCCGCGCCCGGCCGCCGGTGAGCGTCACGTTGCTGACCTCCGCGTGCCCGGTGAGACGAAAGCGATGCGCGCGGCTGAACTCCACCGTCAGCGGGGCGCGGAGGACGCGCGCCTGTCGTTCCTTCACGGCGTCGCTCTTCTGCGCGAAGACGCCGCGTGCGGTGAGGCGCCAGCCGGTCACCGGGCGAAACGTGGCCTCCGGCTCGATCTGCACGCGGTCGATGTCGTAGCGGCGCGAGGCGAAGGCTTGGCTCTGGGTGCGGTTGGTCCCCAGCAGGCCGCCGAGCGTCAGGCTCCAGCGGCGACCTGGGCGGTAACGGCCCTCCATCTCCCACTGCGTGCGAAAGGTCTGCTCGGCCCCGGCGGCCAGGTCGTTCAGCGCGCGCACCTGGTTGACGGACAGGTCCAGCCCGTAGGCGGTAGCGTCGGGAAAGAGCGTCACGCGCTGCGCCAGGCGCAGGCGGCCCCGCTTCGTAACGCCTGGGCGCCGAAATTCACTCGGGTCGAGGAGGTACACGTCCGCCAGCGCGTCGGTACGGCTCTCCTCGCGGATCTCGACGGTCGTCTGCGTCTCTGTCTTCGCGAGGAGGCGCTGCCAGCGGGCGTCGGCCCCGCGCAAGCGGCGGGCGGGCGTCAGATTCACGCGCAGGCGCGCCTCCACGCTGGCGACCGACTGGAGCGAGTCGCTCGGCCGGTAGCGCTGCACGTAGGTGCCCTCGTTGGGCGTGCGCTCCGGCAAAAACTCGTCGTTCTGCACGAGGCCGTCGTCGTCTTGGTCTTCCCAGACGTAGTGCCCGCGCTCGGGGCCGACCTGGACGTAGGTTTCCTCCAGAAGCGGCGCGCGCTCAGTCTGCGCGCGGTAGAGGCCGCGTACCTTCACGGCGCGCTCCAGCGGCTGCCAGCGCCCCTCTACCTGCGCCAGCAGCGACGAGGTGCCCTGCCGCCCGCCTTTTTCGCGGAAGGCATCCTGCACGCGCCGCCACCGGTAGCCGATGCGCCCTTCTACGTCGAACGCATCGGACGGCTCGTAGGCGGCATTCGTCTGGACCGTCCACGCCGTCGAGGCGTCGCGGAGGCGGCCCGCGAGCGCTTCGTCTTCGGTGCGAAACTCGACCTCGGTCCCGGCGCGTAGCGTTTCGCTCGGGCGAAAGGTCACGCTCGGGCGCACTTCCAGAAATGAAAACGACCGCCGGGTGAGGCTGTCGTCGGGCGCGTCGGGCCCGGCTACGCGCTGGCGGCGGCGCTCCTGCTCAATTTCGAGGCGCGGCACGAGGTCACCGCCCAGCAGCGGCTGCCAGAGCGCGCCGCGCTGCCGCAGCCAGCGCCCGTCGATCTGCTCGGCCCCTCGCGGCCCGTCGTCGCCGCCGCCCACGTCTTTGTTATTTTCGGAGAGCGGGTCGTCTTCCAGGAGCGGGTCGTCTTCGTCGAGCAGGGCGCCTTCGAGCGCGTCGCGACTGGTGACGAGCTTGGCGTGGTAGTCGAGGCGCGGCCAGCCGGCTTCGTCCAGCTGCACGCGCCCAGCCCGGCGGAGGCCCCGAAATGCCTCCCCCAGCATGAGGCGCCCTACCTCGGCGGTGACTTCCGAATCGTCCAGAAACCCCAGGCGGAGGCTCGCTTCATCCACCGTTTCGTCGCCGGCCCTGCGCACGCCGCCGGTGGCCCCGATGCGCTCGGAGGGCAGGTTCCACTTGCGCCCAAACTCGATGGGCCGCGTGCGCACGAACGAGGCGAAGTGCTCTCCCCGGAACCGCCGCTCGGCCTTTCCGCTCAGGCGCCCCAGCGAGACACCGCCCACGTCGAGCGCGAGCGGTTTGAGACGAATGCCGGTGTGGTACGCGCCGTCCCGGTTGTCGCCTTCGTCGAACGCCGAGAAGCGGTTCTGGTCGTTCGTCGAACGCGCCCATTCACCGAAGAGCTCCAACCCATCCACCGGCTCGGCCGTCGCGCGCAGGTCGAGGAGGCGCTTTTTCTCGGGGCGCGGCAGGCGGCGCACGGGGGCATACGCGCCTTGCCCTTCGCCTCGGTAGTCGTAGACGATGCCGCCGGCCTGGCGCCCCGTGCGCGCGTAGCTGCCCTGCCCGTTCCCCACGCGGCTGAAACGCACGCGCCACACCGGCGCGCCCTCCGGCGGGGCCGCCTCCAGCGCCACGAAAATGGAATCGCCGGTTCCCTCGGGGTTCTCCACGCGCTCGTAGGGGACGTACGGCGCCTCCGGCTCGAAGGGCACGCGTGCGGCCCCGCTGCCCACCGCCTCGCCGTCGCCGGCTTCCGCCAGGCGCATCGAGTCCTGCACGGAGAGGTTCAGGCGGCTTTCTCCCAGCGAGGGGTCGTCCGCCTCGCGGATGAACGTGGCGCCGACGGTCACGCGCGGCTCGCCGGCGCGCTCGCCTGCGTCGGAGGAGCGCCGCCAGAAGCCCGCCTCGCCCTGCCCGGCCACGAGCGTGCGCGAGTAACTGGACGTGCGGTACTCGAACTCCACGCGGATGCGCCGGTCCTCGGTGATGAGGCGCTCGGGAGTGAAGGTGATCTCGGCGCGCGCGTAGTCGATGGTGTAGTCGGCGCTGGCCCCGCGCTTGAGGCGCGCCCCGTCGAGGTAGACCTCTTCGCTCCCGGCGATGACGACGATGAACTCCTCGCCGCCCGCGCCGCGAAGCGAGTACGGCCCCTGCACGCCGTCGGTCGGCTCGATCCGCTGGAGGCGGTACTGCCCGCGCGAGACGGCGCCCGCGACGGTGGCGGTGCCCTTCCCCAGCCAGCGGCTGCCCGAGGGCGTGGGCGAGGCGGCCTCGACGGAGGCGCCCTGGATCTTACGCCGGAAGCGGGCGAAGGTGGTCCCGCCCAGTTGCAGGTCCACGTCGCCCAGGCGGGCGGTGCCCTGCGGAGCGGCCAGTTCCACGAAGACGCGGTCAAAATCGTCGAGGCGTTGCGTGGTCCCCTCCGGCTGGATGGGCGTGTTCTCGTCGGTGAGGACCGCCTGCACGCTCACGTCCTCGCTCACGTCACCGGCGAGTTGCATCCGCAGGCCCGACTCGACGCTCACGTCGCGGTTCGAGCCCGCGGTGACCCCGCGCGAGATCGAGCCGCTGCGCTCCAGGCTCACGCCCTCGAACGGATCGAAACGGGTCTCTGTGCTGCTGTCGGCAGGCGTTTCCGCACGCACGCGAGCGGCCCCCGCGGCGGTCGTGTCGGCGACGCCGCGCAGGCGGTACGTGCTGCGCAGGCCCTCGAAGGGAAAGGTGCGGTACGTCACCGCCAGCCACGAATCCCCGCTCGGCGGTTCAATGCCCAGCCAGAGGCGCCCGGTGCGCGCATCGAGGCGGTACTGGCTGGTGTCAAGCCGTGCTCCGTCCACAACTACCGTCTCGGACCCCGGCCGGACGAAAGGCCGGAGCCGGAAGGGCTGCGTCTTGAAAATGTTGAGCGTGTCTGCGTGGAGCGTCGGGTCGGCGCGGAGGGCCCCGCCGGGAAGCGTGCGCGGCGCCGTCGCGGCGGTGTCCGACGGCGGCGTGACTTGCGCGCGCGCGACAGGGGGCACCGCCACACTCGTGGCCACCCCCAGCAGCAACAGCAACGCGCATTCGGTGCGCACGGCGAGCTCGCGACATCAGCGAAGAGAACGGCGGCGTAGCAAAGCGTGCAGGAGGTGCGGGGGGCAACGGGACGGGAGGAGGCGGCACGGGACTGCGTCCGTAAAGATAAAAAGGGCATCGCACGATTGGAACCGCCGGGAATCTCAATCAAAGATTGAGGATTCCGACGGCGGACCGTGGACGGCGGCCCGTCGACCCGAGCTCCCGTCTTCCTTGAAACGGCGGGGAGACCAAGCCGCCTCGACCTCAGTGGGAACGTCTGGGCTGGAAAACTCTGCCGTCTGTTCTCCGCGGCCGGCCGTCTTCACAGCAGCCGCCCCACGTGGAAGAGCGCCTGCGGCGTGAGCACGTAGAGGCCGCGCTCGGCGGGCGCCACGTCCACTACCGCCCCTGCGGGGGCCGGCAGGCGCAGGCGCACGCGGCGCAGCAGCCGTCCCTCGCGCCCGAAAACCAGCACCGACCGGGGCCGTGCCAGGTATAGCCGTCCGCTTGGGCCGGCGGCCACGGCACGCACATTGCCGGCCAGGCCGCGAGCGCGGGCGACGAGGAAACTGCCGAAGCGGTCGTACGTCATCACCGCGCCGCGCCCGGCATCCGCCACATAGAGCGTGCCGTCGGAGCCGACGGCCAGGTCCACCGGGTCGCGCAGAACGCCCTCCCCGTCAGAAAACCCGCCGACGACGCGCACGGTGCGGCGCTGGTCCTCCCACTTGAGGACGTGCCCAGCAGCGGCGTCGAGCGCATAGGTAGCGTCCCCGGCCGGCTCGCGCGCGGCGACGGGCCGCCCGCCGCCCAGGTCGTTCGTGTCGCCGGTGCGCGCATCGAAGACGGGGCGCGCCGGGGCCTCCCCGCCGGCGGCGTAGCCGCGCCCCACGGGGAGCGTCTCCAGGGGGCGAAACTCGTCGGAGAAGCGCTGGAGGCGCCCGTTGCCCGCGTCGGCGACGACGATCACGAGGCCGTCGGTGGGGTCCACGTCGGCGGGCGCGTCGAACTGGCCCACCGCGCCGCCGGGACCGCCCAGCACCGCTTCGCGACTCGTGTCCGGACGCTCTCCAGGCGGCAGGCGCACGATCACGTTGCGCCCTGCATCGGAGACGTAAACCGGACCGCCGGGCACCGCGCCGACGCCGGTGGCCTCCTCGAAGCGCGCCAGCGGCCGCGCGAGCGCCAGCGCCGTGTCGGCCTGCGCCGCCTCCAGGGCCGTTGGCGCGCGCAGCGCCCCGCAGCCGGTGACGAGCGCCCCGCCTAGCAGCGCCCCGACGATCAGGAAGGAAGGATCCCCGGGGCGCAGCGCGCCCCCCAACAATGAACGGACGGCTCCCGGAACGCTCGAAACCTTATACGACCCTTTTTCCGACACTCCGCTCACCTATCTTTTATCTTTCCGGGGACCCACACACTCCCACACGCAAGTGACCCTTTCGGTTCCGCTCATCCTCGCCAGCCGCTCCCCGCGCCGCCGCCAGCTGCTGGAGGCCCTCGGTCTCGCCTTCACCGTGCAGGGCAGCCCCGCCGAGGAGCGCGTGCCCGCCGGCGCGTCCTTCGAAGAGGCGGCCCGCCGGGTGGCCCGCCAGAAAGCGCGCCCCGTCGCCGAGGCGAGCCCCGACGCGCTCGTCCTCGCCGCCGACACGATCGCCTACTACGACGGCGCGTTGCTCGAAAAGCCTGCCGACGCCGACGAGGCCCGCCGGATGCTGCGCTCCTTGAGCGGCTCTGCACACCGCGTCTGCACCGGCGGGGTGCTCGCACGCGCGTCCACCGGGCGTGAGGAGAGCTTTTCGGAGGTGACGCGCGTGCGCTTCGCCGCCCTTTCGAACAAAGAGATCGACGCCTACGTCGCCACCGGCCGGCCGCTCGACAAGGCCGGCGCCTACGGCATCCAGCAGGGCTTGTCCAGCGCCTTCGTCGAAGGGATCGAAGGAGACTACCACAACGTCGTCGGCCTGCCGCTGGGACGGCTCTACCGGACGCTGCGGTCCGACTTCGACGATTTGTTTTCGCTTTCATAGATTTCAGTAGTTCCGACTACTGAATCTCGAATCCCCCGCCGGGCCCTTCCTGCCGATGCCCTCCGATGCCCCCGCTTTGCGCACTGACAAGGCCCTCGCAGGCGTGCGCGTGGCGCTCGTCCAGGCGCGTGACGCACCGGAGATGGAGGCGCAGGAGCAGACGTGCTTTGCTGAACGGTGTCGCCTGCGCCCCGAGCAGTTCCGCTGCGTCAACCTCGCGCGCGAGCCGCTGCCGGAGAATCTGCTGGACGGAGCCGACGCGCTCATGGTCGGCGGGGCGGGCGCGTATTCGGCCCTGGACGACCCGCACTGGATGCCCGGCTTGCTGGCGCTGATGCGCACTGCCGCCGAGCGGGGCCTACCCACCTTCGGTTCGTGCTGGGGGCACCAGATCCTCGCCCGCGCCTTCGGCGGGGAGCTCGCTCACGACCCCGAGCGTGCCGAACTGGGCTGTTGCCCCGTCCACCTCACCGACGCGGGCCGGCGCGACCCTCTTTTCGAAGTGTGTCCCGAACGCTTCGAGGCCAACGCCGGCCACCACGACCGCGTGACCCGGCTCCCGCCCGGCGCGGTGGAACTGGCCTTCAACGACTCGCAGCGCTTCCAGGCGTTCCGGCTGGCCGGCGCGCCCGTCTACGGCACCCAGTTTCACACCGAGCTCAGCGCCAAGCGCGAGCGCGAGCGCCTGATCGCCTACCGCGACTACTACCGCGCGGACCTGCCCGGCGAGGACGCCTTCCAGGCCGTCCTGGCCGGCCTCGTGGACACCGGCGCGGCCGACGCGCTGCTCTACGAGTTCCTCTGCCGCTTCGTGGCGTGAATGGGGAGCAGATGTGTCGTACGTCACTCGTTTCGGTTTTTGGCGATCCTCCGAAACGCGCACATCGCGCGTATCGTCTTCGCGAGCAACGTGTTTGCGAGCGCAACGTGCCATTTCCCCAAGAAAGCCTCCGGCGCATGATGCTCCCTTCTCGTTCCTCGAACGTCCCCGGGGCCGTGCTGACGTCGCTGCTTCTGCTCGTCGGAGCGACGGGGCTGCCGGGATGCGACGACAGTAGTGCTGCCCCTCCTGAAGAGGAAAAGGAACCGTTACAGAACGACGGCGTGCCGGGCCAGCTCTTCATCATAGGCGGTGGGAGCCGCACGGAGGGCATGGTCGCCCGCATGGTCGAGGAGGCGGGCCTGGAGAACGGCGCCGGCTACGGCGTCATTCTCCCGATGGCCAGTTCCGAGCCCGAGGCGGCGACCGAAGCGGCGCGCAAGCCGTTCGTCGAGCAGGGCGTCGAGCACGTCCATGGGCTGAACTTCAGCGACGACACCGCGCCGTCCGAGGCGCGCCTTGACTCGTTGCGCGGCGCCGACCTCGTATACATCGCCGGCGGCGACCAACGGCGGTTCATGGAAGTGGTGCGCGACTCGCCCGTCGAGCAAGCTCTCCGCGATTCCTATTTCAACGACCACCTCATCGCCGGCACCAGCGCGGGCGCGGCTGTAATGAGCGAGAAAATGATTACTGGCGGCGAAAAGAAGCATTCGGAGTACCACGAGACGTTTCGCACGCTCGAAGCCGAAAACATCATTACCACGAGCGGGCTGGGCTTTCTCGAAAAGTCCATCGTCGACCAGCACTTCCTCTACCGCAGTCGTTACAACCGTCTCCTGACGGCCGTGCTGGAGGATCCGGGACTCACGGGGCTGGGCATCGACGAATCGACGGCGCTTTTGGTGAACGGGCGCACCGCCGAGGTCGTCGGCGACTGGCAGGTCGTCGTCGTCAAAAGTCCCGACGCCGGCACTGTGCGCACGCAGGACGGCAAGTTCGGGGCGCGCAGCGTGACCCTCGACATTTACCTCCCCGGCCAGACGTTCCAGATCGACCGGGCCGCCGAATACGTGAATCGGTAAGCGGACCGTCGCGTGTCGCTGAGATCACCTGGGGTGGGGTACCGCAGGGGTGGGTACCGTAAGACGGATCCGGCCGCTTACCGCCTCGCCACCGCGTGAGCGCCCCCGGCGAGCGCACGGCGAAAAACTGCCGCCGGCTGCGCCCCCGTCACGGCGCGGGCGTCGTCCTCGCTTTCGCCGTCGAAGATGTAGCACGGCACGCCCGTCACGCCGAGGCGGCGGGCTTCCTGCTGGCTCTCCTCCACGCGCCCCACGAAGCGCTCCGAGGCCAGCATCTCGCGCGCGGCTCCTGCGTCGAGGCCTGCTTCCCCGGCCACCTGCGCGAGCGTAGCCGCGTCGCCCACGTCACGGCCTGCGGTGAAATACGCCGCGAAGAGCGCCTCGGCCACGTCCTTCTGCGCGCCCGTCGAGTCCTGCTCGCCGGCCCACAGCACAAGGCGGTGCGCGTCGGTCGTGTTGACAGCTTTTTCCATCCGGTCGAAGCGGAAGTCCACCCCCGCCGCTTCGCCCATCTCTTCGACGCGGCGGAAGGTCGCCTGCGCTCGCTCCCAGCTCCCGAACTTCTTTTCGGCGAAAGGGCGCCAGTCAGTACCCTCCGCCGGCAGCCCAGGCTGGAGCTGGAACGGGCGCCAGTGCCACGCGATTTCCGGCGCTTCTTGTTCGGAGCGTACTTCGGCGAGGGCCTGCTCGAAATGCCGCTCGCCGATGTAGCAGAACGGGCATGCGACGTCGGCAAACACGTCCACGGTCATGGCGGTCCGGTCGGCTGGCGAACAGGAATCGAACATCGTCGTCAATCGCGTTCCCAGAGGTACACCGCTTCGGCGCGGTCGCAGGTGCCGCCGACAGGCGGGTTGGGTTTGCGCACCGTCACCTCGACGGCCTCCACGTGCGGGAACGTCTCGGCCACGCGCTCGGCCGTCAGGTAGGCCAGCTTTTCGATGAGGTAGAAGTTGTTCTCAGTGACGATCTCCTCGACGAGCGCGTAGACCTTCTCGTAGTCCACCGTGCCCGCCAGGTCGTCGCGTTCGGCAGCGGCGGCGAAGTCCAGCCGCGCGGCCACATCCACCTCGTAGCGCCCGCCGATGCGGTGCTCCTCCTCCATCACGCCGTGGTGGGCGTAGAAGACCGCGTTGACGAGCCGGACGGTGCCCATTTGGGTTGGGGAGTGCGGGGGTTTAGGGTGTGGGAGTGCTTGCGAGGAGAAGTTGCCCCCACACTCCCGCACCGCACGCCCACACTCCGGCCCCGTTTTGAGGGCAGGCAGAGCGGCGCGCGACGGCCCTCACGGCCCGAAAACGACAACGGCCTATCAAGCGGAGTACGCCGGCTCCAGGTCGGGGATTTCCGAGAGGCGGCGGAAGGCGCGGGCGCGCTCGAGGATCTCTTCGTTGGGAAGGTCGAGCAGCCGGTCGGGGCCAAAGTCCTCGATCACGAACGACGAAAGCGCGCTTCCGTAGACGATGCCGCGCTTGACGTTTTCGCGCGTGAGGGCCTTCTGGGCGTCGAGGAAGCCCGCCAGTCCGCCGGCGAAGGTGTCGCCCGCGCCGGTCGGGTCGTGGACGTTTTCCATCGGGTAGGCCGGGACGCTGAAGACGCCCTCGTCGTCGAAGTAGAGCGCCCCGTGCTCACCTTTTTTGATGACGAGGCGCTCGGGCCCCATCGCGCGCACGGCGGCGGCGGCGGCGATCAGATTGGGCTCGCCACTGAGCTGGCGCGCCTCGGTGTCGTTGATGACGAGGCAGTCCACCTGGTCGAGCGTCTCACGCAGGCTCTCCAGCGCGCTCTCGATCCAGAAGTTCATCGTGTCGCAGATCACCAACTCCGGCGCCTCAACCTGCTGGAGGACGTAGCGCTGGATCTCCGGGTCGAGGTTGCCGAGCGCCACGATGTCGCTGTCGCGGTAGCTTTCCGGCAGGGCCGGGTCGAAGGTCTCAACGACACCGAGGCGCGTCTCGAGCGTGTCACGCTCACCGATGCTGAGGTTGTCGTGGTAGCGCCCCTTCCAGAAGAAGGTCTCGCGGTCTTCGTCCACCTCCAACCCCTCCAGGTCGATGCCGCGCTCGCGCAGGAGCTCGACGTACTCGTCGGGGAAGTCGTGCCCGACGACGCCGACGAGGCGCACGTCATCGGAGAAGTAACGCGAGGCGAGCGAGAGGTAGGTGGCACTGCCGCCGAGGATGCGCTCGGCGTTGCCGAAGGGCGTCTCGACGGAGTCGAAGGCGGTGGTGCCAACGGCTAAGATACTCACGGGAAAGACAGCTGGGCGAGAGGGAAAAAAGGAAAACGGCGGTCCGTGGGGGAACCGACAGCCCCATAAGGTAACAGGCGGCCTCCTGAATCACACACAGCGGCGGAGAGAGATCCGCGCGTGGGACCGCCCAGGGCGTGAAGACGAAAGAAAAAGCAGGAGGGGAGATGGTGAGTAGTGAGTGGAGGAAAACCCGAAAGTCAGCGAACCGGACTGAACGTTCGCTACCCGGGAACCACTCACGATTTAGATTTACCACTCACCATTTACCTTCTCACGTCAGTCGCCGCACTACGTCGCTTACCCGCTTGACGATGGCCGCCGCGACGGCGGCGCGGGCCGTGTTGCGCAAGATGCCGAGGAGGTTGCTGCCGTGACGGGCGCTCTTCTCGGCGCTCTCTTTGGCGCGCTGGGCGCCGGCCTTCGCCCCTTCGGTCACGCTCTCGGCGCCGGCACGGGCGCTCTCGGCGGCCTGCTCAGCAGCGGCGCCGGCGTCGGTGTTTTTTAGGCGCTCACCGGCCTCACGGGCCTTCTCGCCGGCGGCCTTCGCCTGCTTGCTCGCCGCCTCGCGGGCCTTGCGCGCCTGATCGCCAGCCGCCTCTCCGGCCGCACGGGCTTGCCGGCGGGCCCGCTCGGCGTATGGGGCGGCCTTTTCCGAAAGATCCTCAGCCTGCTTCGAGAGATCGTCGCCCCACTCGCGGGCACGCTTCGAGAGGGTTTCGCCGGCCTCTTTCGCACGCTTCGAGGCGTCGGCCCCGGCGCGGCGGGCGCGTTCAGAAGCGTCTTCGCTCCACCGGCGGGCCTGCTCGGAGGCTTTCTTGGCCCCGGCGGCTGCCCCCGCCCCTGCGGCAGCCGCCCCCGACGAAACGGCCTTCCCGGCCTCACCAGCCCGCTTCGACGCCTCGCGTGCGCCTTCCGAGATCGCTTGTCCGGCGCGGTCGGCCTGCTCGCGGGCGCGCCGGGTGGTGTCGCTCGCGCGGCGCTGGGCGTCCGAGGCCGCCTTGCCGGCTTCCTTGCGGGCCCGCACCGGAAGCGGGTCGGGCTTGAAGGACTGGCGCACCCCATGCAGGAGCCGCCCCGCCGCGAGACCGGCCCCGGCGGCGGCAAACACGGCCAGCAGCGGATTGCGATGCACCCACGCACGCAGGCGTTCAACGGGGCTGTTCTGCGCTTCGAGCGCGTCGAGCTCGGCGCGGAGCTGGTCTATCGAGTCGTCCACGTCCTCCCAGTCGCCTTCCTCGCCGAAGGGCGCTGCCTCCGATTCAAAGGGCGCTGCCTCCGATGATTCAGGGGAAGCGGCGTCTTGAGAAGAAGCGTTTTGCGAATCGGGAGAAGAATCGGCCACGGGGGAAGCCTCGCGTGCGTCTAAGGGGAAATCGGTGGGGACGTCGCGCCCTCGCAGGCGCAACCTCCGGGGCGCTATTTTTTGAGCGCGCCGATGAGCGTGCCGGCAACGAAGGCCCCGCCGACCGCCAGCAGCGCGTTCTGCCGAATCCAGAGCTTCGCCATCGTGACCGCCGGGGGCTCGTCGCCGAAGGCCCCGCTGGCCAGCGGGTCGTCGCCGGCGAAGGGATTCTCGCCCGCCAAGGGATTGCCTTCACCCTCAAAGGGGTCCTCGCTCCCGGCCATCGGATCGTCTTCGAGATCGTCGAGCGGGGAGTGCTCGCCGGACGGCGTCGTTTCGGAAGAAGGGTCGTCGGCCATGAGAGGGCAGCGGAGGGCGGAAAGACGGAGCGATGAAGCGCGGAGCAGGTTGCCGCGCGGCGCACTTTGCCTGAAAAGCCCTCGACGGCGGAAGGATTCGGGCAGATCCGCTCCCGGTGTAATCCTTCTGTGAGAAACGGGACGCCCGTTCTCGCGGGGCCGGGCTGGAAGCGGGCCGACGGCTCGAAGTTTTCCCTCGTTTCACTTACCCTGTCGATCCCCGTGCTTTTCTTTCGTGCCTGACGGGTTGCCCCTGATCCCGCCGCTGCTTCTTCTCATGGCTGCTTTTCGCTGGTGCCCGCGCCTTCCCGCTCGCCGGCTGGGGATGGCGGTTCTTTTTCTGTGCTGCGCGTCGCTGCCGGCAGGGCCGGAAGCGGCCCGGGCGCAGTCGCCCGCCGGCTCCAGCGGGGCGGCCGACGCCTTCGCGGGCGCACTCGCGCTTTACCAGGACCGCCTCTACGGCTCTGCGCAGGAAGCCTTTGCCGATTTTCGGAGCACCTTTCCTGCGCATTCCCGCGCGCCGGAGGCGCTCTTTTACGAAGCGCGCGCGCTGCTGGCGATGGACAAGGGGGCAGCGGCGGCGCGGCGGCTGGAGCGCCTGCAAGCGGGCTACCCGGCACATCCGCTGGCCGAGCGGGCGCAGCTCCGACTGGGGCGCTACTTCTTCGAGCAGGGCGCGGATGAAGACGCCCGCCGCACGCTCCGCCGCGTGCTCTCGGGCAGGGGGCCCCCCGAGCGCGCTCCCGAGGCACGCTTCCTGCTGGGCCGGCTGGCGCAGCGGCAGGGCCGGCCCGCCGAGGCCCTGGAGCAGTTTCGCGCCGTCAGTGAAACGTACCCGGACGCCGAGGCGGCTCCGCGTGCGCTCTACCAGGTCGCCTCGGTGCACCTCCAGCAGGGCCGCACCGCCGAGGCTGCCGACGCGCTCGAACGCCTCGCGCGCCGCTACCCCGAGGATCCAAAGGCCGGCAGTCTCGGGCTGGCGCTGGCAGAGGTCTATTTCGACCTGGAGCGCTACGGCGAGGTCCTGGGCGAACTCGACCAGCGGCGCGCCGCCCTGGAAACGCAATCCGACCGCGCACGTGCTGCCTTTCTGCGCGCCGAGGCGCTGCGCCGACAGGGCGGGCGGCGCTCGGAGGCGGCCAACGCCTACCAGCGCTACCTGGAGCGCTTCGCCGGGAGCGCCGACACCCGCGCCGCGCGCTATGGGTTGGCCCTCCTCCGCTACCGCCGGGAGGAGCACTCGCGCGCCGCCGCCCTCTTCGCCCGCGTGGCCGAAGAGGCGCCCGACTCCGCCGGTGTGGGAAACGGCGACGCGAGCGCCGACATGCGCGAGCGCGCCGCCTACCTCGGCGCCGTCAGCCGCGCGGAGGCGGGGGAGGCCGGGGCCGCCGCCGAGGCGTTCGCGGCGTTCGTCCGGCGCTTTCCTCAAAGCCCGCGCCGCGCCGACGCGCAGTACCGCCGGGGCCGTGCGCTGCTGGCAGCGGGGCGGCCTGCCGAGGCCGCGCGCGTCCTGGGCCGCCTCCGTCCAGGAGAGGCGCCTGAGGGCTTCGAGGCGGCGGCCGAAGCGCGCTACGTGCGCAGCCGCGCGCTCCGCGAAGACGGGCAAAATGCCGAAGCGATCGCCGCGCTAAAGGACGCGCTCGCCGCCGGCCTGCCCGCAGAGATGGCAGCCCAGGCGCGCTTCGAGCGGGGGCAGCTCCTGCTGGGGGCCGGGCGCCCCGCCGAGGCGGCCGACGCCTTCGCGGCTTACCGGCGCCAGGCGCCCGAGGGCGAGCGCGCGGCCGAGGCGCGCTACTATGAGGCCGAGGGCCGCTACCGCGCCGGGGCCTTCCAGACGGCCGCCCGGGGCTACCAGCGCTACTTGGACGAGCATCCGAACGGCGACTACGCCGGGGCCGCGCAGTACGGCCTCGGCTGGGCCTCCTTCCAGCAAGCGGACTACGCCGCCGCCGCGCGTGCCTTCGAGCGCTTCCTGAGCCGCCCCGACGCTCGTGCGCGCAGCACTTACCTCAGCGACGCACTCTTGCGCCTCGGCGACAGCTACTACGCCCGCCGCCGCTTTGCCGAGGCGGAGCGCGCCTACGCCCGTGCCGAGGGCGACGCCCGCGACTACGCCCTCTACCAGACCGGCCAAGTGCGCAGCCGCACCGACGACCTCGGAGGGGCCGTCGCCGCGTGGCGAGAGCTCGTGGAAAAATTCCCTGAAAGCGAACTGCGTGAGGAAGCCCGCTTCCAGATCGGGCAGGCCCGCTTCCAACAGGAGCGCTACGACGACGCCGTGCGCGCCTGGCGGGCGCTCCTGGAAGGCGGGGCCGGCGGGGCGCTGGCGGCGAAGGCGCAGTACAGCATCGGCGACGCGCTCTACAACGCGGGGCGCCCGAACGCCGCTGCGCGCGCCTACCGGGCCGTGCTGGAAAACTATTCTGAGAGCGCCTTCGCTTCCGACGCCGCGCGCGGCGTGGCACTCGTCACCGAAGGCGACGCAAGCTTCGGGGCCGACTCGCTCAATGCCTTGAGCCCCGACGCCGCCGCCGAGGTACGCTTTCGCCGGGCCGAGGCGCAGTACCAGCGCGGCCAGACCGACGCCGCGCGCCAGGCGTTTCTGCGCTTCGTGCGCACCTCCTCGCGCGAGGATCTGCTGCCACAGGCCTACTACTACCTCGGCACGATCTACGCGGAGTCCGGCAAGTACCGCGAGGCCGAGGGCTACCTGCGCCAGGTGCTCCGCGAGTACCCCGACTCCGACCGACGCGCCGATGCTGCCGGGCGCCTCGGTGCGCTCTATTTGCAGACCCGGGGCGACCCCGAGCGTGCCCTGGACGCCTACGAGCAGATGCAAGCATTCGCCGCCTCGGACGCCGACCGCGTACAGGCTCGCGCTCACTATGGCCAGGGGCGCGCCCTCGCCGCACTGGGCCGCTCCGCCGATGCCGAGGCGCGCTTCCGGGAAGCCACCGAGCGAGCCCCCGAATCCCCCATCGCACAGAACGCGCGCGTGGCCCGTGCCCGTCTCTATGAAGACACAGGGCGCTCCGAGGAGGCACAGGCGCTCTACCGCCGCGTGGCCGAGGAGAGCCGGGGCGCCGCCGGGGCCGAGGCGCTCTACCGCCTGGGCGCGCTGCTGCTGGAGCAAGACCGCCCCGAGGCCGCCGTCGAAGAATTGCGCCGCCTGCCGGAGCTCTTCGCCGGCTTCCCCGACTGGATCGCCCGCGGCCTGCTGGCTCAGGCGCGCGCTTTCCGCGCGATGGACCGTCCCGCCCAGGCGCGGCGGCTTTACGACCGCCTTCAAAACAAATTCGCCGGCACCGAAGAGGCCCGCACCGCTCGCAAGGAGCAGGAGGCACTTTGAGAAAGGGGCTCTCGGGGCGGCCTGCTCGGCACGAAAATTCCCAAACACGCCAATCCCCAGCACCGAACATGCGCTCTCTTCTCTGCGCGCTGCTGGCCGCGCCACTGGTCGCCCTTCCTGCTTGGGCGCAGCAGGACACGACCGCCGCCGACCCGGCCCTGCCCGAGATCGCGCCCCGCGAGGTCGAGATTCGCGGCGAACTCGATATTTCGCTGCCGGCCCTCCAGCGTCCCTCAGGGACGGAGCTGCTTCCCGCCTCGCCTCCGCAGCCGCTCCCGCCCGCACCGCTACCCGATCCAGGCCCCGTGGAGCCGCCCGCCGGGGCTGCTCCCCGGGCGCTCCCCGGTGAGGCCGGGGCGCCTTCGGGATTTGCCGACCTTCCGGCCTCGCGCACCGGGCTGGTCGAGGCCGGGGCCGGACGCTACCTCAGCCGCTTCGCGCGGGTGCGCCTCGAGCAGGCACTCACCTCCAGGTGGGCGCTCCACTCGCGCCTCGACTACACCGGCACCGACGGCTTCGCCCCCTTCGACGCGGGAAACGTCGAAACGCCTGCCGACGAGCTGCGCGGCACCGTCACGCTGCGCACCGAGCGCTCCGCCCTCACCGCCGCCCTCACCGCCGACGGCTTCTTCGGCCAGCACCGGCTCTACGGCGCGAGAACCCTCAGCGACGAAGCCGTTCCCTCTCGCTCCGAGCTCGGCGAGCAGCACGCCGCCGTTGAGCTCAACGGCGGCGTGCCGGTGGGCGGAATGCGCACAGAAGCGAGCGTACACGGCTCGACCGCGCGCCGCCCCGGGGCCCCCAGCGACAGCGCGTCCCGCCCCGGCGTGTCGTTCTTGGACGCCGGGACGGGAGTCTGGATCCGGCGCGGAGGGGGACTTCGCATCTTCACCGGGGCGCGCACGCTCACGTTCTCTGGAGCCGAAGCGGGCGGACCCTTTTTCGTCCCCGACGTGCGCCTGACGTGGCAGGCCACCCCGCGCCTGGCCCTCTACGCTCGCACCGACCCGCACGCCGAGGCCAACCGGCTGGCCGCCCGCGACCGCGAGAACCCGTCGCTCCTCTACGAATCCGCTCCCCAGCCGAACGTCTTTACCCTCGACGCCGAGGGCGGGCTGCGCTTTTTCCCCGTGCCCGCGCTGGAGCTGAGCGCCTTCGCCGGCTACCGGCGCGCGCCCAGCTTTCTCTTTTATGAAGAGGAAAGCACGCGGCGTTACGCGCAGGGCGTCACCGATGCGCGCTACGGGGAGGCCCGCATCCTCCGCGCGGGCGGCGGGCTCTCCCTGCAACGGGGCAGAGGGCTGAACGCCTCGCTCTCGGTGGCCTACCGACGCGGCCGGCTCGAGGGCAGCGACGCGGTAATCCCGTACTTTTCTCCCCTCACGGCGGAGGCCCTGCTCAGTTACGCTTTTCTCGACGGAGACGGGCACGTCCGCCTCACAGGTTCGCTCGAGAGCACTCGCCCGGTCGCCCGCACCGGCGACGCAGAAGTCGGCCTCTTCGCCGATCTCGACGTGGAAAGCCACTACGCGCTCACTCCGTCCGTTGGCCTCGTGCTGGAGCTCAAGAACCTTCCCGCCGGCGCGCTGGAGCGCTTCGACCGCTACCCGCGTCCGCCGCTCGTCGTCCAGGGCGGCCTGCGCCTGCGGCTCTGAAAGCGCTCCGTTTGCGCAGGGTCACGCGGGCACCTATATTTCTGTAACGGTTCGCCCTCCTGTCTCTTCCTGCCTCCCTCTCGCCTCATGGAACGGACCGACGTCTCCACCGAATCTGACGCCCCAAACGACGCGCCGGATGCCCCCGAAGCCGACGAGATCCCCGAAGCCGGCGACGCGCCGGACCTCCCCACCGTGGCCGGGGCGCTCTCCCGGTGCGTGCGCGAGGCCCTCGAGCGTGGCGAGCCGACCGAGGTGCCGGGCCTCGGCGCCTTTCGCGTCGAGCACCGGTCCAGCCAAATGGAAGAGCCAGAGGAAGGAGGCTTTTCGATCTCTCCGCCCCGCGACGAGATCGTCTTCGAGCCGGCCGAGGAGTAGCTTCGCCCCCCGGAAGGCTTTCCACTCTCGAAAAAAAGGCCGTCTCCGCGCTATGTCTTCCCTGATCGACCGGCTCGCCCGTCGCCTCGACACCACGCCCGACCGGGCGCGCCAGCGGCTGCGCACCCTGCTGGCCGCGCTTCGCTCGCGCATCGAGCGCAACGGCGAAGCGTCTCTGCCGGGCCTGGGCACGTTTTCCCGCGAGGGCGGCGCCTGGACCTTCGTGCCGGAGGAGACGCTGGTGCGCTCGGTCAACCGCTCCTTCGACGGCCTCGATCCCATCAGCGTCCCGGCCCCGGGAGCCTCTGCCGGCGGGCCCCTTTCCTCAGAGCCCCCCCGGGGCGAGTCGCCTCCCAAAACGGCTCCCCCCGCCGCGTCGGCGACCGAGGAGGGCTCCCATTCCTCGGAGGACGATTTATTCGAAGCGATCTCATTTGAGGGGTCCTCCTCGGAGGAACCGGCTGCTGAATCCGCCGCTTCCCCGGACACTCCTGAGCAGAAGGAAGAAGCGGGTGAGGAAACCGCGCCCTCGCCGTTCGCCCCCGATTCGGCGGCGGCGGGGAGCGAAGCGAGCGACTGGTCGCTTCCCAGCGCGTCCTCGACGCAGGCATTCGAAGCCTCTCATGGGGATAGCGGATCGACCTGGCGCTACGCGGCGCTGCCGGCGGGTTTCTTCGTGCACCGGCGCGCGATCTCTCCCTCGCCGGAAGCGGTGCGCGCCGGACGGCTGGAGGCCCCGGCAAGCGCGCCCGGTCGTTCCGCCGCGCGCCGCGCCGAGGACCGGCCCCGCGAGGCACACCGCCTCGAAGAAGCCCCTGCGGACGACGCCTCCGCCGGCGACGCAGCGGCTCGTGAGCGCCCGGCAGCCGCTTCCTCCAACAGCGGATCGGGACTGGCAGGATGGCTGGCGGTGCTGGTCGTGCTTCTGGCGGGAGGCGTGGGTGCATGGTTCCTCTTCGGCCAGCAGGGCAGCGAGGACGGGACTTCCCCCGAAGCATCCCCGGCTGCAACGGCCTCCGGCGCCCGCGCCGGCACCACGGCGACCGACTCCGCCGCGCAGGACACCGCCGCGCAGGACACCGCCGACGCCTCGCCTTCCCCGAGCGAAGAAGCCGCCCGTGCGTATGCCCAGGCCGAGCGCCTCGACCGCGCTGAGGGCGGCTGGACCGTCGTCGTCGCCTCCGAGACCACGCGCGACTCGGCCCGCCGCACCGCACAGCAATTTGCCCGGCAGTTTCAAGACCAGGACTATCCCGTCGATGTGCTGGAAGCAACCGTGGACGGCACGCCCCGTTACCGCGTCGTCGTCGGGCAGTTTTCCTCCCGCGAGGCGGCTTCGCAGTCGCTCCAGCAGAGAAGTGGGCGCTTCCCGCCCGGCGCCTGGAACCTCCGGGTCGAACCCGGCTCCTGACCTCTTTTTCCTGCGCGGCCCCCGCCTTTTCCCGAAAGCCTGCTTTTCATGCCCTTCTTCTTTTTCTTCCAGGCGACCTCCGGCGCGGCTCCCGCTGCGAACGACCCCGTCTCTCTGCTCGACATCTTGCTGCAAGGCGGCTGGGTGATGGTGCCGCTGCTTTTGCTCTCGGGGGCGGCGCTGTACCTGTTCGTGGAGCGCCTGATGGCCGTGCGCCGCGCCGAGGGCGATCCCGAAGCGGCGACCGGGCGCATCCGCCGGGACGTGCGCGCCGGGCGCATCGAGGAGGCGCTTCAGTTCTGCCGCGAGGAAGACACCCCGATCACGCGCATTCTACGGCAGGGCCTCGAACGGCTGGGCCGGCCCATCTCCGAGATCCAGGATGCCGTGCAGGCGGCCGGCAAGCACGAAGCCTTCGCCCTGGAGAAGCGCACTGACCTCCTGGCCTCCATCGCCAGCGTGGCGCCGCTACTGGGCTTCTTTGGGACGGTAATGGGCATGATCGAGGCGTTTCGCCAGGTGCAGACCCTCCAGAGCAATGCCGACCCGAGCGTGCTGGCCGGCGGCATCTGGGAGGCGCTCGTGACGACCGCCACCGGGCTGGCGGTAGGCATCTTCGCGCTGCTGGCCTACAACTACCTGCTCGGCCGCATCAAGCGTCTCATCAACGACATGGAACGCTCGGCCACAGCTTTCATCGACCTCCTCCAGGAACCCGTGGCGCCCGGCGGGAACGCGGCCCCTGCCGAGGCGACCTCCCGCGACACCCCCAGCAGCCCCCCGCGCGAGCACGAGCCCGCCCGCACGAGGTGAGCCCGACTCTCCCCATCCGAGGGGCGAAAACGTCCCCGCGCTCCCACGTCCCCGCGCTCCCGCGCCCTCATGCCGCTCGACTTCTCGACCGAGCGCAATCCCCTGACGACCTTCAGCCTCGCCGGCGTGGCCGACGTGGTGCTGCTGCTTTTGATCTTCTTTCTGCTCACGTCCAACTTTGTGCCGCGCATGGGCATTCAGGTGGACCTGCCGCAGGCCGGTGCCTCCAGCCCGACGGAGAAGCAGTTCGTCCCCGTCGCCATCACGGGAGAGGGCGCCTTCTTCGTCGGCCGGCGTGAAGTGGGGGGCGAAGACCTGCTCGCGGCCCTGCGCGCCGAGAAGGAAAAAAGCAGCGCCGAGGGCCTGCTCCTGCGTGCTGACGAGCAAGCCACCGTCCAGCAGTTCGCCGCCGTGGCGACCGCTGCGCAGGCGCTTCGGATGCGCGTGGTCATGGCCACGCGACCCCAGGAAGGGCCCGGCCCGTCGTCGAGTCGAAGGGATTGACTTCTCTCCCGGCTCAGGGCACGGGAGATTCTTCGCGTTCTGTGCAGAAACTTACGCGTGGCAGAGGTCGCTGCTCCGCGAATTACACTGAAGGTGAGGGTGAAACCTCACTCCCGAGGGTGAAGCCATGACACCAGGTAGACGGGTCTGACCAGTGTGAGACCCGACATACTTCCTACGGATGTTCGCGGCGCCTACAACGTCACGATGCCCATAAAAACCGCACTTACTGCATGCGTAGTCTCGGCCACTCGGCTTTTCTCGGTAGCCGCACTGCGGGCAGTCCTGAGACGTGTAGGCTTCATTGACTCTTTGGGCAGTGATTCCGGCGAGCTTGGCCTTGTACTCGATCATCCGGGCAAACTCACCGTGAGCCCACTGATGCAGCCTCTGGTTCATCTGGCTGCCATAGTCAATTCGATCACGGATGCCGCGAACATCACCGATTGCAATCGCAGAGACACGTCGCTCTAGGAGCATCTCCACGACCTTTCGGCTCAGCTTATGAAGGAGGTCCGTGATCTTGCTTTCGATGTGGCCGAGTTGCCGGTTTTTCGACTGGACGAGCTGTTTCCAGCGGTTCGATCCACGCTCTTTGCGGTCGATCTTCGCATCGAGCTTCGCTTTCAATTGGTTTTGGTAGTGGCGAAGAGCGCGAAGCTCCCCGCCGTTGATCGTGAAGGCGCCC
>PXTS01000060.1 GCA_003022485.1 Bacteroidetes bacterium QS_8_68_28 | reverse complement strand
GGGCGGCCACACCGTCGGAGCCGGCGTCGTAACCGACGTGCTGGACTAAGCATTCAGCGCTTCAGGCCGAGAGCTGACGGCTGAACGCTGACCGCTCACACAGCTGACCGCTCACACAGCTGACCGCTCACACACGGGCGTAGCTCAATTGGCAGAGCAGCGGTCTCCAAAACCGCCGGTTGGGGGTTCAAGTCCTCCCGCCCGTGCTGCTTTTCCCTTTCGATGCTTTTTCGCTTTCCCAACCTCCCGAGCGCAGATCAATGGGCGGTGTAATTGCATATCTTGAAGACGTGGCCAGTGAGATGCGCAAGGTCAACTGGCCGAGCCAGCAGGAGCTGATCGACAACACGATCATCGTTATCGTGGCGTCGCTGGTGGTGTCCTTCGTTATCTTCGGGGCAGACCAGGTCATCAGCTACGTGCTGAACATCGTGTACTCGCTTGCGCAGTGAAGGAGGACGAGAGACGGCGTCTTTTGCGCTTTGCGCTGCTATGGAAAACACCGAAAACGAACATTCCGGCGAAGAGCCGACGGGGAATGCTCCCGGGAGCGCTCCTGCGGGCGAAGATCCTGCGGGTGAGTCTCCCGTCGACGAGAACTCTCCTGCCAACGAGAACCTCGAGTGGTACACGCTTCGCACCTTCAGCGGCCACGAAAAGAAGGTGCGGCGCCTGCTGGAGGAGGAGATCGACCGCCTGGGGCTGGAAGACCGCATCACCGAAATCGTCATTCCGCAGGAGGAGGTCTACGAGATGCGCGGGGGCGAGAAGAAATCGAAAGAAAAGACGCTCTACCCGGGCTACATCTTTCTCCACGCCGACCTCAATGGCGAATTGGAGCACCGCATCACGCGCGTTTCATCGGTGATCGGATTTCTGGGATCCGACGACCGCGCCGAGCCGATGCGCCAGGCGGAGGTCGACCAGATGCTCGGTAAGACCGAGGAGGCCGCCGAGGCGGAGACGAAGGCCGACATTCCGTACCAGGAGGGTGACGCCGTGACCGTCGTGGACGGGCCGTTTTCCAGCTTCAGCGGCTTCGTGCAGGAGGTCTACCCTGAGAAAATGAAAGTCAAGGTGATGGTGTCGATCTTTGGGCGCAAGACGCCGCTGGAGCTCGACTACCTCCAGGTCGAAGAAGAATGACGTTTCGGTTTCGCGTTGTTTCCCCGGCGGCGGAACGAAAAACTTGAGACCGCCACCTCGAGACGAGCGAAGCGACTCACGCCAGTAAACTCGCAACCGCGCAGCGCAATGGCCAAGCAAGTAGACACCGAGATCAAGCTCCAGATCAAAGCCGGGCAGGCCAACCCCGCGCCCCCGATTGGGCCGGCGCTGGGCCAACACGGCGTCAACATTATGGAGTTTTGCAAGGCGTTCAACGCCGAGACGCAGGACCAGAGTGGCACGCTCCTGCCGGTGGTCATCACCGTCTACGCCGACAAGTCGTTCGACTTCATCGTCAAGAGCCCGCCTGCGTCGGTGCTCCTGAAGGACGCGGCGGGTATCCCGAAGGGCGCGGGTGACCCGCTGCGCGACAAGGTCGGCATGGTCGAGTGGGACGACTGCCTGGCCATCGGGGAGCGCAAGATGGAAGACCTCAACGCGCACACGCCCGAACAGGCCGCCTCGATGATCGCCGGCACGGCCCGTTCGATGGGCCTGCGTGTGACCGGTCGCCCTGCCGAAGCATAGCTTAGCTTCAGCAGTTGAGCTTGGCTCCAGCAGTTGAATGTGGAACGTTCAAGGTTGAAAGGTTCTCGTCCCGACAGGTCAACCTTCAACCGTCAACCGTCAACCGAACCCAATGGCTAAAGCAAAAGGAAAACGCTACCGCGACACACGCGAGGTCGTCGAAGAGACGCCCGGTCCCTTCGCGCTTGCGCAGGCCGTCGAGGCGGTCAAGACCAGCGCCACGGCCGGCTTCGACGAGTCCATCGACCTGGACTTGCGCCTGGGCGTGGACCCGCGCCATTCCGACCAGATGGTGCGCGGCTCCGTCACGCTCCCGCACGGCACCGGGCGCGACGTGACCGTGCTCGTGCTCACCGGCGAAGGCCGCCAGGAGGAGGCCGAGGAGGCCGGCGCCGACTACGCGGGGCTCGAGGAGTACATCGAGCAAATCGAAGAGGAGGGGTGGTTCGACTTCGACGTGGCCATTGCCACGCCCGACGTGATGGGCCAGGTGGGCCGCCTGGGCCGCCACCTCGGGCCGCGCGGCCTCATGCCCAACCCCAAGAGCGGCACCGTCACCGACGACCTTGCCGAGACCATCGACGAGGTCAAGAGCGGCAAGATCGAGTTTCGCGTGGACAAGGCCGGCAACCTGCACACGACCATCGGCAAAGCCTCCTTCTCCGAAGAAGAGCTTCAGGAAAATGCCCGTGCGTTCTTGCGTGAGGTCATCCGCTTGCGTCCGGCCTCTGCGAAAGGCCTCTACCTGCGAAGCGCCACCTTGAGCGCCACCATGGGCCCGCCCGTCCCGGTGGACCGCTCCGCCGCCGTGGCGGAAGCGCGGTAGCGCTTCGCGGTGCTGAAGTGCGCGGGTGTCATAGTATTTTGGCGTTCCATGCAACACACGCTCTCGCGAGCACGGAAACCCCGCAGTACCCCCCCGAACCTTCCAACACCAGAACACGCAACCGATGGCCCTCACGCGAGACGAAAAGGCCGACATCATCGACGCGATTAGCGAGAAGCTGGAGAAGACCCCGACGGTCTACCTGACCAACGCGAAGGGGCTAACCGTCGCCGAGTCGAACGACCTGCGGGGACGCTTCTACGAGGCGGACGTGGAATTCGCCGTCGTGAAAAACACGCTCGCGCGCATCGCCATGGAGCGCGCCGGCGGCTTCGAAGAGCTGAAGAAGCACCTGGAGGGGCCGACGGCCATCGCGTTCAGCGAGTCGCCCAACGCGCCGGCCCGTGCCATCCAGGATTTCCGTGAGGACCACGGGAGCGGCGAGGAAGAAGAAGAAGATAAGCAGCTGCGCCCTTCGCTCAAGGCGGCCTTCGTGGACGGCGACCTCTACGGGGCCGGCCAGCTCGACGTGCTGGCGCGCCTCAAGTCGCGCGAGGAGCTGCTCGGAGAGATCCTCAGCCTCCTCCAGTCGCCGGTGCAGGACGTCGTCGGGGCGCTCACCTCCCAGGGCGACCAGCTCGCTGGCATCGCGCAGGCCCTCGCCGAGCGCGAAGAATAGAGATTTCGGTTTGGCGTTCGGCGTTGCGGGTTCGGAGTTTTCCCTCTGACGAACCCCGAACCCCAAACCCTGAGTTCCGAACCCGCCACTCGTTTTCCTCGAACCAATCTCCTTAATAAGCAACGCAGCCTGGTGAACGGGCGAAGACCGTTGCAGGACAACGATCTATGGCAGACGTACAAGAACTCGCAGAGCAGCTCGTGGACCTTTCGATCAAGGAAGCCAGCGAGTTGGCAGACTACCTAAAGGAAGAATACGGTATCGAGCCCGCTTCGACGGCCGTCGCGGCGGCGCCCGGCGCGGCCGGCGGCAACGGCGAAGCCGACGAAGAAGAAGAGCAAACCGCCTTCGACGTGATGCTCACCGGCGTCGGCGGCAACAAGATCGCCGTCATCAAGGAGGTGCGCTCGATGACGAACCTCGGCCTCAAAGAGGCCAAAGAGCTCGTGGAAGGCGCCCCGTCGCCCGTCCAAGAAGCCGTCTCGCAAGAAGACGCCGAAGAAATGCAGTCTGCTCTCGAGGAGGCCGGCGGCGAAGTCGAGCTTCAGTAAAACCACCGCTTCGGGGCGCGCGCATTCTTTCTCGAAAAACACGCTTCCGAAACCGCTCGTTGTTTACCACGGACAATCAATGCAAGCGCTGGCTCGCGGGTGCCCTTCGAAAACAAGGGCATTCGGGGCCGGCTTTCGGTGCCTTGTTCCGCCTCGCGCTTCGAAACAAGCGTTCTCCCGTCTACGTTGATCACGCGCTCCACGGCGCGCTGCTCTTCGTTGCACCGGCTCGTTACGTGTGAGGGCGCGCTGCGCCCTGAAGAAACCTGGTGCCGCCTCAGTAGTGCACTTGCTCTCTGTTGGTCGTAGCGCTGTGGCGCCGCTCGCGCGTTGCGAACGCTCTTCCTTATCGAGGCGCCTGCTGCTTCGCCTCTTCGCTCATCCTTTCGGCAAGCTCCCTTTCTATGTCTGCCACCAACGGTTCCGCTGTGGCCGCCGACGGCTCGCTCACCAACGGCCAAGCCACCAACGGCCAGGCCGGCCAGTTCGTCGGCAATGACGACACGCACCTCTCCGCTCGCAACGGGCGCGAGACCTTTGCTGAGATCCCGGCCGTTTGGGACTACCCCGACTTCCTGGACGTGCAGCTCGAGTCCTTTCACGACTTCGCGCAAGACAACATTCCGCCCGAGGAGCGGGCAGACCACGGGCTCCAGGCGGTTTTTCAGGAGCACTTCCCGCTCAAGGACAGCCGTGAGCGCTACACCCTCGAGTTTGTCGAGTACGGGCTCGACGCACCGAAGCACACCATCGAGGAGTGCATCGCACAGGGGCTCACCTACAGCGTCCCGCTGAAGGCCACGTTGCGCCTCTCGAAGAAAGCCGAGGACGAGGACGAGGCCGAAGAGGCCATCGAACAGGAGGTGTACCTGGGCACCCTGCCGTTCATGACGAGGCAGGGCACCTTCATCGTCAACGGGGCTGAGCGCGTCATCGTCTCGCAGCTCCATCGCTCGCCGGGCGTCTTCTTCGGGCGTGAGATCCACAACAACGGCACGGAGCTGTTCAAGGCGCGCGTGATCCCGTTCCGCGGCTCGTGGGTGGAATTCTCCACCGACGTGCGCGACGTGATGTGGGCCTACATCGACCGCAAAAAGAAAGTCCCCGTCACCACGCTCCTGCGCGGGTTGGGCTTCTCGAGCGACCAAGAGCTCGTCAACATCTTCGAGCTCGCCGAGACGGCCGACGTCTCCAGTGAGGAAAAGTTCGAGGCCCTCATCGGGCGCGAACTGGCGACCTCCGTCGTCGTCGAGCGCGACGTGGAGATCATCGACGAGGACACCGGCGAGGTGATCGAGGAAGAAGTCGAGCGCGAAGTCGTGCTTCCCGCCGAGCACGAGCTGGAGCCGGGCGACTACGAGACCCTCGACGAAAACGACGTGGGCCAGGTTTTCCTCGTTCGCGAGAGCAGCGACGACGACGAGGAAGACGAACTCGACGTCTCGACGCTCGTCACGACGATGCGCAAGGACCCGGCGCACAACGAGGAGGAGGCGCTCAAGGAAATGTACGAGGTTATGCGCGGCTCCGAGGCGCCGGACATGGAGACGGCGCGCGGCATTCTCGACCGGCTCTTCTTTTCGGAGAAGCGCTACGACCTGGGCGACGTGGGACGCCACCGCATCAACGACCGTTTGGACCTGGACGTGGATCCCGACGAGCAAACGATGACCCGCGAAGACATCGTGGGCATCGTGCGCGAAATCGTGAGGCTGCAGAATGGCCGCTCGACGGCCGACGACATCGACCACCTGTCGAACCGCCGCGTCAAGACGGTCGGGGAGCAGCTACGCAGCCAGTTCAGTCTGGGACTCGCGCGCATGTCGCGCACGATTAAAGAGCGCATGAATCTGCGCGACGCCGACAAGTTCACCCCGAAGGACCTGGTGAACGCTCGCACGATTTCGAGCGTCATCAACACGTTCTTCGGGACCAACCAGCTCAGCCAGTTCATGGACCAGACCAACCCCATGGCCGAGCTGACGCACAAGCGCCGCATGAGCGCGCTGGGGCCCGGCGGCCTCACCCGCGAGCGCGCCGGCTTCGAGGTGCGCGACGTGCACTACACGCACTACGGCCGCCTCTGCCCGATTGAGACGCCCGAGGGGCCGAACATCGGCCTCATCACGAGCCTCTGCGTGCACGCGACGATCAACGACTTCGGCTTCATCGAGACCCCCTACCGCGTCGTCGAGGACGGCGAGGTGACCGAGGAAGTGGCGTTCCTCACAGCTGCCGAGGAAGACCGGGCGGTTATCGCGCAGGCCAACGCCCCGATCGACGACGGCGGTGCCTTTGCCAACGAGGAGGTGCGCTGCCGCTACCAGGGCGACTTCCCCGTCGTGGAGCCGGGCGAGGTGCAGTACATGGACGTGGCGCCCAACCAGATCGTCAGCCCGAGCGCCAGCCTCATTCCCTTCCTTGAGCACGACGACGCCAACCGCGCGCTGATGGGCTCGAACATGCAGCGCCAGGCGGTGCCCTTGCTTCGCAACGAGGCGCCGCTGGTGGGAACGGGGCTCGAGAGCCGCGTGGCCCGCGACTCCCGCGCCGCGCTCGTGGCCGAGGGGAAAGGCACCATCGAGTACGTCGATGCCGAGGAGATCGTCGTGCGCTACGAGCAGGACGAGGACGACGCGGACCTCACCTTCGACGAGCCGGTGCGCACCTACGAGCTTACCAAGTTCCGCCGCACCAACCAAGACACCTGCATCAACCAGAAGCCCATCGTCGAGGCGGGGCAGACCGTCGAGGAGGGCGACGTGCTTACCGACGGCTTCTGCACCGACGACGGCGACTTGGCGCTGGGGCGCAATCTGCTCTGCGCGTTCATGCCGTGGCGCGGGTACAACTTCGAGGACGCCATCGTCCTCAGCGAGCGCCTCGTGCAGGACGACGTGTACACGTCCGTTCACATCGAGGAGTTCACCCACGAGGTGCGCGACACCAAGCGCGGCGAGGAGGAGCTCACGCGCGAGATCCCGAACGTCAGCGAGCAGGACACCAAAGACCTCGACGAACGCGGCATCGTGCGCTTGGGGGCGAAGATCGGCCCCGGCGACATCATCGTCGGCAAGATTACGCCAAAGGGTGAGACGGACCCCACGCCCGAGGAGAAGCTCCTGCGCGCTATCTTCGGCGATAAGGCCGGCGACGTGAAAGACGCCTCGCTCAAGGCGCCGCCGGGCATGCACGGCACCGTTATCGACACGAAGCTCTTCAGCCGCCGTCAGCTCGACCCGGCGTCGAAGAAGATGGAGGAGGCGCGCCTGGAGCGCATCGAAAACGAGTACGAACAGGAGCTTGCCGAGCTGAACGAGCAGTTCTGGGAGAAATTCTTCACCCTCGCCGAGGGCCTCAACGCCTACGCCATCGAGGACCGCGAGGGACGCCAGCTCGTCGCCGAGGGGGCCGACATCGAGCGCGAGGACTTCGAGGACGTGGACCCGGCGGATCTCAACCCGGCCGGTGACTACACCAAGGGCGACGTGACGAACGCCAAGGTCAAGCAACTGCTGCGCAACTACACCGCGCAGCGCAAGCAGATCGAAGGCAAGCACGACCGCCGCGAGCACCAGGTGGAGATGGGGGACGAGCTCCCGTCGGGCATCGTGCAGATGGCGAAGGTCTACGTTGCCAAAAAGCGCAAGATCTCCGTGGGCGACAAGATGGCCGGGCGCCACGGCAACAAGGGCGTCGTGGCCAAGATCGTCCCCCAAGAGGACATGCCGTTTCTCGACGACGGGACGCCGGTGGACATCTGCCTCAACCCGCTGGGCGTGCCCTCGCGCATGAACCTCGGCCAGATCTTCGAGACGCTCCTCGGCTGGGCCGGCGACAAGCTGGGCACCAACTTCGCCACGCCCATCTTCGACGGCGCCTCGATGGAGGGCATCGCCGACAAGCTCGAGGAGGCCGGCCTCCCGCGCGATGGCAAGGCGCAGCTCTACGACGGCCAGACCGGCGAGCCGTTCGACGAGAAAACAACCGTTGGGCAGATCTACATGCTCAAGCTCAGCCACCTGATCGAAGACAAGATCCACGCGCGCTCCATTGGCCCGTACAGCCTCATTACGCAGCAGCCGCTGGGCGGGAAGGCCCAGTTCGGCGGCCAGCGCCTCGGCGAGATGGAAGTGTGGGCGCTCTACGCCTACGGGGCTTCCTCGACCTTGCAGGAAATGCTGACCTACAAGAGTGACGACGTGCGCGGCCGCTCACGCGCCTACGAATCCATCGTCAAGGGCGAGCCGATGCCTGAGCCGGGCGTGCCTGAGAGCTTCAACGTGCTCGTGCGTGAGCTCCAGGGCCTCGGCCTGGAAGTGGGCGTGGACTGAGCGTGGGGGAGAGGGAGTGCGGGAGAGATCTCGTTCGCTTCCGTTCTCCCGTGCCCCCACGCCCCCGCTCTCCCATGCTCAACGTTCGCAGCAACGCGACCTCCGCTAACTTTGCTTCTTTAAGGAGCAGCACCCCCCAACCCCGCAGCCACATGGCTTCTGGACACACCAACGACTTCGACGAAGACTTTTCCCAGCTTTCCGTCAGCCTCGCGTCGCCGGAAGACATTCTCGACCGCAGCTACGGGGAAGTCCTCAAGCCGGAGACGATCAACTACCGCAGCTTTAAGCCGGAGAAGGACGGCCTCTTCTGCGAGAAGATCTTCGGCCCGGTCAAGGACTGGGAGTGCCACTGCGGCAAGTACAAGCGCATCCGCTACAAGGGCATCATCTGCGACCGTTGCGGGGTCGAGGTGACGCGCAAGAAAGTGCGCCGCGAGCGCATGGGCCACATTACCTTGAGCGTGCCGGTCGTGCACATCTGGTACTTCAAGACGCTGCCCAACAAGATCGGCTACCTGCTGGGGCTGAAGTCGAAAGACCTCGAAAAGGTCATCTACTACGAGAAGTACATCGTCATCCAGCCGGGGTCGGCGAAGCGCCTGGGCGTGGAGAAGGACCAGCTCCTCGACGAGAACGAGTATTACGAAATCCTCTACCAGATCCGCGAGGACAACAACCGCCTCGAGGACGACGACCCCGACAAGTTCATCGCCATGATCGGGGGCGAGGCCGTCGAGACGATGCTCAAGCGCCTGGAGCTGGACTCTTTGGCGCAGAAGCTGCGCTACCAGGTCAAGACCGAGACGAGCCAGCAGCGCAAGGCCAAGGCCCTCAAGCGCCTCAACGTGGTCGAGGGCTTCCGCGAGGCCAACGACCGCCAGGTCAACAAGCCGGAGTGGATGATGCTGCGCGTGATTCCGGTGATTCCGCCGGAGCTGCGCCCGCTGGTGCCGCTCGACGGGGGCCGTTTCGCCACCTCGGACCTCAACGACCTGTACCGGCGCGTCATCATCCGCAACAACCGCCTCAAGCGCCTGATGGACATCAAGGCCCCGGAGGTCATCCTGCGCAACGAAAAGCGGATGCTCCAGGAGGCCGTCGATGCGCTCTTCGACAACGGGCGCAAGTCCAACTCGGTGCGTGGAAGCTCCAACCGCCCGCTCAAGAGCCTCAGCGACATGCTGAAAGGCAAGCAGGGCCGCTTTCGCCAGAATCTGCTGGGCAAGCGCGTGGACTACTCCGGTCGCTCGGTGATCGTCGTGGGGCCGGATCTGGAGCTTCACCAGTGCGGGCTGCCGAAGGACATGGCCGTCGAGCTCTTTAAGCCGCATATCATCCGGCGGCTCATCGAGCGCGGCATCGTCAAGACCGTCAAAAGCGCCAAGAAGTACGTCGAACGCCGCACGGCGGAGGTCTGGGACATTCTGGAGAAGGCCATTCAGGGCCACCCTGTGTTGCTGAACCGCGCGCCGACGCTGCACCGCCTGGGCATTCAGGCGTTCCAGCCGGTGCTCACCGAGGGCAAAGCCATCCAGTTGCACCCCTTGGCCTGCACGGCCTACAATGCCGACTTCGACGGCGACCAGATGGCCGTGCATGTCCCGCTCAGCCACGAGGCGTGCCTGGAGAGCATGATTCTGATGCTGTCCAGCCACAATATCCTCAGCCCCGCGCACGGCGGTCCCGTCGTGGCGCCGACGCAGGACATGATCCTCGGCCTCTACTACATGACGAAGGGCAAGAGCGACCAGCGGGGCGCGGACAAGCGCTTCGCCAGCGTGTCGGAGGTGCGCCAGGCGCACGACCGGGGCCACGTGGCCACGCACGCCTGGATCAAGCTCCGCGACCCCGACACGCCCGCCGGCGAAGCCCCCGAGCTGATCGACACGACCGTCGGGCGCGTGCTCTTCAACGACATCGTGCCCGAGGGCGTCGGCTTCGTCAACGAGGTGCTGACCAAAAAGAACATGCGCCCAATCATCGGCCGCATTCTCGACGAGGCCGGCTACCAGGAGACGGCCCGTTTCCTCGACGACATGAAGGATCTGGGCTTCGAGCGCTCGACCACGTCGGGCCTCACGTTCAGCTTGTCGGACATCGTCGTGCCCGAGGAAAAAGGCGAACTGGTCGAGGAGGCCACCGAAGAGGTCGAGCAGGCGCAGGGCAACTACTCGATGGGGTTCATCACCGACAACGAGCGCTACAACCAGGTCATCGACATCTGGACGCAGGTCAACAACCAGGTGTCCGACGCGCTGTACAATACGCTCAGTGAGCACAAGGAAGGCTTCAACGCCATCTACATGATGGCCGATAGCGGGGCGCGCGGCTCGCAGGAGCAGATCCGCCAGCTCGGCGGGATGCGCGGGCTGATGGCTAAGCCGCAGAAAAGCCTCGAAGGCTCCGCCGGCGAGATCATCGAGAACCCGATCCTCTCGAATTTCAAAGAGGGCCTCTCGGTCCAGGAGTACTTCATCTCGACGCACGGGGCGCGCAAGGGGCTGGCCGACACGGCCTTGAAGACCGCCGACGCCGGCTACCTGACGCGCCGCCTCGTGGACGTGGGGCAGAACGTGACCATCACCGAGGAGGACTGCGGCACGCTGCGGGGCATCAGAATCAGCGCGCTGAAAGACAACGAGGAGGTCGTCGAGCCGCTGGCCGACCGCATCGTCGGGCGCGTGGCCGTCCACGACGTGATCGACCCGCTCGACGACGAGCTATTGGTGACCGCCAACGAGCTCATCACCGAAGAGCGGGCCGCCGCCATTGCGGAAACCTCCATCGAGGAGGTCGAGATTCGGTCCGCCCTCACGTGCGAGTCGCGGCGCGGCGTCTGCGCGCTCTGCTACGGCGAAAACTTGGCGACCGGCCGCATGGTCGAAGTCGGCGAATCGGTCGGCGTGGTTGCGGCGCAGAGCATCGGCGAGCCGGGGACGCAGCTGACGCTGCGCACCTTCCACATGGGCGGCTCGGCCAGCCGCGTCTCCGCCGAGTCTACGATCCAGACCAAGTTCGACGGCACGGTCGAATTCAACAACCTGCGCACCGTCGAATACGACGACGGGGAAGGCCCCTCCGACATCGTGCTCAGCCGTCAGGGCGAGATCCGCATCCTCGGCGACGACGACCAGGAGCTAACCAGCTACGGCATTCCCTACGGCGCGGAGGTCCTCGTCGAGGACGGCGACGACGTGGACGAAGAGGCGGTGCTGGCCTCGTGGGACCCGTACAACTCGGTCATCCTCTCGGAGGCGACCGGCGAGGTGCGCTTCAACGACGTGATCGAGGGAACCACCTACCGCGAGGAGAGCGACGAGCAGACCGGCTACAAAGAGAAGGTCATTATCGAAAGCCGCGAGCGCACGCTCACGCCGGGCCTTATCATCGAAAGCGACGGGGACGAGCGCGAGTTCCCGATGCCCGTCAGTGCCCGCATTCAGGTGGACGAGGGGGCCAACGTGCAGGCTGGGCAGGTGCTGGCCAAGATCCCGCGTCAGACGGCCAAGACCAAAGACATCACCGGCGGCCTCCCGCGCGTGACGGAGCTCTTTGAGGCGCGCACGCCGAAGGACCGCTCGGAGGTCAGCGAGATCGACGGTGTGGTGAGCTTCGGCGACCGCAAGCGCGGCTCGCAAGAGGTCATCGTGACCAGCCGCGACGGCAAGACCGAAAAGTCCTACATGGTCAGCCTCTCGAAGCACCTGCTGGTGCACGAGAACGACCTCGTCAGCGCCGGCGACCCGCTCAGCGACGGTCAGATCGCCCCGCACGACATCCTGGCGATCAAGGGACCGCGTGCGGTGCAGGAGTACCTCGTCAACGAGATCCAGGAGGTGTACCGCCTGCAGGGCGTGGCCATCAACGACAAGCACATCGAGATCATCGTGCGCCAGATGATGGAGCGCGTGGAGATTACCGAGACCGGCGACACGAACCTGCTGGAGGAAGAGCAGGTCAACCGCTTCCGCCTGGCCGAGATCAACGACGATCTCTACGACAAATTCGTCGTCACCGACCCCGGTGAGGCTGACGTGAAGATCGGCTCGGTCGTCAGCCGGCGCGAGCTGCGCGACTTCAACCGCGAGATGAAGCGCCAGGACCTCGACCAAGTCGAGGTGCGCGACGCGCGCCCGGCCGTGGGCGAGCCGGTGCTGCTGGGCATCACGAAGGCCGCACTGGCGACCGACTCGTGGGTCTCGGCGGCCAGTTTCCAAGAGACCACGAAGGTGCTTACCAACACGGCCATCCGCGCGGAGGAAGACCCGTTGCACGGCCTCAAGGAAAACGTGGTCGTCGGTCACCCGATTCCCGCCGGGACGGGCCAGCGCGAGTACCGCGACATCGTGGTCGGCTCCAAGAGCGAGCTCGAGGAGCTCCAAGCCGCTCTCGGTGAGACCGACGGCGAGGAGGAGGGCGACGAAGTGCCTGCCGGCGACGGGGCTGCCCGTGGAGACGGGGCAGCGACGGTTGGCGGTGACGGAGCCGTCAGTGGGGACGGGGCCGCCGAGGAGGCGGAAGTCGGCTGACACACGCTTTTGCGCGTGGCGCTCGGCGTGTGTAGCGCGAAAACAACGTGAGAAGCCCCGATGGCCCGTTTCGTCGTGGCGGTCGGGGCTTTTCTACGTGGGGAGGACGCCGCGCAGAACGAACGGGCGACGCTGAAGGCGAGACGCAGTAGAAAGCGTTGCCTCCGTCACGGCATGGGTGCCGCTGTCGTGTCGCTGGTGTCAGCGGGGACGACCGCCTCGGAGGGCGGGGGCCCGGAGCGCGCCATCGAGAGGACCAGCCACGCGCCCCCGGCAGAGGCAGTGAGGACGAAGAGAATGGAGCCGATCACCAGCGCGCGCGAGGCGTTGCGGCTCAACGGTAGCGGGCCAGAGGCGGTTTGCTCAGAGAAGGCGTCGCGCTCGTCGGCAGGCATGGCGGCGTGCGGAATGGTGGCGTGCGGAATGGTGGCGTGCGGGCGGAAGTGTAGGCAGATTGCGCGTTGCGGCAGATGCGTCCCGCTCGTTTGCTTCGAGAGTGCGCTCCTAGGCGAGGGCGGCCAGGCGTGAACGAAGTTCCCGGCACGCCGTGTCAACCCGGCGAAGGGAACGGGCGTTTGTCGGCGGCCCGATCTTGACGCTTTCTTGAAACCTCACGTTTTCAGTGCGGTTAATTCCCTGATTATGAAAAACAATTCGCTCGAGAACGGCGATGCGGCCCCGGGGTCCTCGGAGGACGACGACCTGCGGCGGCGCATCCTCGACGAGGCGCGCCACCTGTTGGTACGCGACGGCTACCGCAACCTGTCGATGCGGCGCCTCGCGCGGGCCATCGGGTACAGCGCGACGAGCATTTACCTGCACTTCGAGAGCAAGGACGACCTTTTTCACGCCCTCATCGACGAGGGAATGAAGCGCCTGCACATGCGCCTCCGCGAGGCCGTCGAGGCGGCAGCGGGGCCGCGCGCGTGTCTGGAAGCGCTCTGCCGCGCCTTTGCGCGCTTCGGGCTGGACAATCCTGAGTATTACGACGTGATGTTCCTCCAGCGCCCGGAGGCGATGGAGCGCTACCCGCCAGCCAAGTACCGCCGCGCCCGCCGCAACCTCGATCTCGTGCAGGATCTCCTGCGGCGCGGGGCCGAGCAGAACCGCTTCCACCTCCCCGAGGACCCGCTCGTGGCGGCCAGTTCGCTCTGGGCGTCACTCCACGGGACCGTTTCGCTCTTGCTTTCGCGTCGCGTGGATGCGCGCGTGGAAGTCGAGGCGCTCGTCGAGGCGTCCGTCCGCCAGGCGCTGCGCGGGGTGAGTGCGGCGCCGGCTGCCGCCGCCGCTGACTGAACCCCCTGCTCTTTTTTCTGCCTTCCGGCTACCGTGATGGAAGTCAAGAACTGCGAGACGGGCGTTTGCACCGCGCCACCCGGCATCAAAGGAGAAGAAATTCGTGGCGAGACGCTGCTCGACGTGCTCTACGATGCGTTCGAGCAGTACCCCAATCCCGAAGCGTTCAACCAGCCGCAGCCGGACGGCACGTGGCGCGCGTATTCCTCCGGGGAGTTTCGCACGCAGGCCGAAGAGGCGGCGTTGGGCCTCCGCGAGTTGGAACTGGAGCGCGGGGCGCGTGCGGGGCTCTTTTTGGAGAGCGATGTGTACTTCTGTCTCGCAGACATGGCGTGTCTGCTGGCCGGCGTGGTCGACGTCCCTGTCTACCTCACGCACCAGCCCGATCAAGTCACGTACGTCCTCGACCACGCCGAGACAGAGGCGCTTTTCGTGGCGAGCCCCGAGCACCTCGCCCAGGTTGCCCCGCTCCTCGGCGAGTTGGAGCGCATCGAGACGGTCATCGTCGCGCACGGCGACCCGTCCAGCAGCGAGGGGGACGTGCCGGAGCGCGTGGCGGTGCTGACGTTCGAGGCGCTCCGCGAGCGCGGGCGCGAACGGGGAGAGGCGGGCGGCGAGAAGGTCCGCGCGATGCGTGAAGAGGCCAAGCCCGGCGACCTGGCCACACTCATCTACACCAGCGGCACGACAGGCCGGCCGAAAGGCGTAATGCTCACGCACGAAAACATTTCCTTCAATGCCCTCACGTCGCTGTCGTGCTTCACCGGGTACGAAGCCGGCGCGGGCGCAGAGGTCGCGCTTTCGTTTCTTCCGCTGACCCACATTTACGCGCGCGCGCTCGACTTCTACGGGTATGCCTCGAAAGGCACGAGCATCTATTTCTGCGACACCGACGCGCTCTCCGACGCGCTCAAGCAGGTGCGCCCGACAATCTTCAACACGGTGCCGCGCCTTTTGGAAAAGGTGTACGGGAGTATCCAGAAGAAAACCGAAAGCGCCGAGGGACTCCAGAGAATCATCGGCTCCTGGGCGCTGGAGCTGGCGGAGCGCTTTCAGATCGGGGAGGAGCCCTCGCCGGTCTACCGCGCGCAGCAGTGGCTCGCCGACAAGCTGGTCTACGGGAAGTGGCGCGACGCGCTGGGCGGGCGGCTCAAGTACGCCACCGTCGGTGGGGCGGCCCTCAACCCCGACCTGGCCAACACCTTCGCCGCCGCCGGCATCAAGCTGGTGCAGGGCTACGGCCTGACGGAGACCAGCCCGGTCATTACCTTCAATCGGCCCGACCGCAACCGCGCCGGCACTGTCGGCGAACCGATTCCCGGGGTGGAGGTCAAAATCGCCGAGGATGGGGAGATCCTCACGCGCGGCCCGCACGTCATGCAGGGCTACTACAAGGACGAAGAGAAAACGCGCGAGGTGCTTACCTCCGACGGCTGGTTTTACACCGGCGACATCGGCGAGATGGACGGCACCCGTCTCAAAATTACCGATCGCAAGAAGGCCCTCTTTAAGCTTTCGACGGGCAAGTACGTCGTCCCGTCGCCGCTGGAGAATCGCTTGGCGGTCTCGAACCTCGTGGAGCAGACGATCGTGGTGGGAAGCGGGCACAAGTTCTGCGCGGCGCTCATTTTTCCCAACGAGGAAGCGGTGCGCGGTTTTGCGGAGCAGCAGGGCGTGGGCGGCGGGCAGCCCTTCCGCAAACTCATCCAGGAACAGGCCGTGATCGACGAGTTTCAGCGCCTCGTTGACGAGGCCAATGCCGGGATGGACCCCTGGTCGCAGATCAAGCGCTTCACGCTCGTGCCTGAAGAGGTCAGCGTCGAAAATGGGCTCTTGACGCCTTCGATGAAGGTGAGACGCTCGCGAGTGGAGACCGAGTACGACGATGAAATCGCCCGCCTCTACGCGCTGGACGATCAGGGACGGGAGGCGGACGGCCGCGTGCGCGTGGCGTGAGCGAGTGCGTAGCGGGGAAGTGCGTACGCGGGGGTGAGGCGTGAACTGGAGGAGCGGGCCTTACGCCGGGCAGGGAACTGATGGGGCGGCGACTGCGCAGGCGCAATTGGTTTGGGCGTAGTAGCCGTCACCGATCCAAAAAATCATTGTCTCGCCCGGGGGCGCATTATGAGTCGATCTCGCGCACCCAGACGTTGCGGAACTGGACCGGCTGGCTGTGATCTTGCAGCAGCAGCGGTGCTTCGGGCGGATGCGCCTCATAGCTTGGTTCGCCGCGGTAGGTGGTAGAACCTTCCAGTGCAACGTTGTGGTGCAGCAGCACGCCGTTGTGAAAGACCGTCATGCGCGCCGGCGAGGCGAGGCTGCCGTCTTCTTCAAAACGCGGGGCGGTAAACACGATGTCGTAACTCTGCCAGGTGCCCGGGGGCGTCGAGGCGTTGACGGCCGGGATGTGCTGCTTGTAAATGGACCCGGCCTGGCCATTGGAGTAGGTGCGGTTCTCGTAAGAGCTCAGGATTTGCACTTCGTAGCGCTTCTGGAGGAAGATGCCGCTGTTGCCGGGCCCCTGCCCGCTGAGGCCGGCGGTGTCGGCGGGCGTGCGCCACTCGATGTGCAGTTGCACGTCGCCGAAGGACTGCTTCGTCTCGATGCCGCCGCTGCCCGGCGTGACGGTCATCGCGTTGCCGTCGATAGACCACCCGGCGGCGCTTCCGTCGCTGTGCTGCCAGGCTGAGAGGTCGTCGCCGCGAAAGAGCACGACGGCGTCGGAGGGAGGCGCCTGGTTTTGCGCGCCGGGCGCGACAGCAGGCGGTTCGGGCTTCCAGACTTCCGTTTTTTCCGGCGGGGGGGCTTCTCCGGCGTCCTGGCCGCGCGCGAGCAACGGGCACGCCGCGCCAAGGAGGAGCGCTGCGCCAAGGAGAAGAAGCAAGCCGGGAGCAGTCGAACGGGGCTGCCAAGTCATGCGAGCGTGTGGTGGTGGGGATTGAGAGATGACGGGGGATGCGCGGGAGGCCCTTTCTTTCCACCCCTTCAATCTATAGGTTTAACACCGACCGAGTCAATCGCTGGGCGGCGGCCCTTCGCCTGCGCGTCCCTGTTTCTGCCATCGAAGGCGCCGCGATCCAGCCCCACCGTATCCCAAATACGAACGACATGCCCCACTCCTACCAGCCGCGTCCCGAGCACAAATTCACCTTTGGCCTTTGGACCGTCGGCAATCCCGGCGGCGACCCGTTCGGCCCGCCCGTCCGCAATCCGCGCTCGCCGGTGGAGCTGGTGCACCTGCTCGCCGACGCCGGGGCCTACGGCGTCAACTTTCACGACGACGACCTCGTGCCCATCGACGCCTCGCCCTCCAAGCGCGACCGCATCGTGTCGGATTTCAAAGACGCCCTCGACGAGACGGGCCTGACCGTGCCGATGGCGACGACCAATCTCTTCAGCGACCCGGCCTTCCGCGACGGAGCCTTTACCAGTCACGACCCGGAGGTCCGCGACTACGCCCTCCAGAAGACCATGCGCGCGATGGACCTGGGCGCAGAGCTGGGAGCGGAAGTGTACGTCTTCTGGGGCGGGCGCGAAGGGGCCGAGACCGACGCCGGGCAGCCGCCCACCGACGCGATCAAGCGCTACCGCGAGGCGATCAACTACCTTGCCGAGTACAACGCCGACCAGGGCTACGGCCTGCGCTTCGCGCTGGAGCCGAAGCCCAACGAGCCGCGCGGCAACCTGTTTTTCCCGACCGTCGGCGCGATGTTGGCGTTCATCCAGACGCTCGACCGGCCCGAGACGGTCGGCGTCAACCCCGAGGTGGCGCACGAACACATGTCGGGCCTTAATTTCACGCACGCCGTCGCGCAGGCGCACGACGCGGGCAAGCTCTTCCACATCGACCTCAACGACCAGGCGTTTGGGCGCTACGACCAGGACTTCCGCTTCGGCGCGGAGAGCCCGAAGCGCGCGTTTTTCCTGGTGCGCTTTCTGGAAAAGGTCGGCTACGAGGGGCCGCGCCACTTCGACGCGCACGCGCACCGGACCTCCGGCTGGGAAGACGTGCGCGTCTTCGCCGAAGGCTGCATGAAGACGTATCTCATCCTCAAGGAAAAAGCTGAGCAGATGCGCGCCGACGACGAGATCCAGGCGCTCCTCGGAGAGATCAACCCCGACGGCCACGCGCAGAGCGAAGCGGCGAACGGCTTTTCCTCCGAGGGGGCCGCGTCGCTCAAGGAACGAAGCTTCGACCGCGAGGCGCTCGGGGAGCGTACCCAGCCCTACGAACGCCTCGACCAGCTCGTGACGGATTTGCTACTGGGGGTTCGTTGAGCGGAGGCGTGGGAGAGTGGGAGCGCGCTCGACGGCCCCCCCAACCAGCCAACTCGAAATGACATTTCTTGGTCTCGATGTAGCCACGTCTTCCACCAAAGCGCTGCTCATCGACGAAGACGGCAACGTAGCCGGCGTGGCGTCGAGCGCGTACGAAACGCAGACGCCCGAGCCGCTGTGGAGCGAGCAGGACCCGGCGGACTGGTGGACTGCCGCGCAGGAGAGCATCCGTACGGTGCTGTCTGAAAGCAATACCGCGCCGGAGGCCGTCGACGCCGTCGGGCTGACGGGGCAGATGCACGGCCTCGTGCTGCTGGACGAACGCGGTGCTGTGTTGCGCCCGGCCATTCTGTGGAACGACCAGCGCACCGGGGCGGAGTGCGACGCGATGCGCGAGGCGCTGGGCAAAGAGCGCCTCGTTCAGCTCACCGGCAACGACGCGCTTCCCGGCTTCACCGCGCCGAAACTGCTCTGGGTGCGCGAGCACGAACCCGACGTGTACGCTCGCGCCGCGCAAGCGCTGCTTCCGAAAGACTACGTGCGTTTCAAGCTCACCGGCCAGTACGCGACCGACAAGGCCGGGGCCGCCGGCACGATTCTCTTCGACCTCGAAGCGCGCGACTGGTCTGCCGAGGTGCTGGAGGCGCTGGAGCTGGACCCCGGCTGGCTGCCGCCCACGCACGAAGGCACCGACGTGACGGGCGAAATCTCGGGCAAAGCCGCCGAGGCGACGGGTCTGGCGGAGGGCACGCCCGTCGTGGCCGGGGGGGGCGACCAGTCCGCCGCGGCGGTGGGTACCGGGGCCGTCGAGGAAGGCGTCGTGTCGATCAGCTTGGGGACCTCGGGAGTCGTCTTCGCGGCGACCGGGCGGCCCGCCGTTGAGTCGGAGGGGCGGCTGCACGCTTTCTGCCACGCCGCGCCGGGCACGTGGCACCTGATGGGCGTGATGCTCTCGGCCGCCGGCAGCCTGCGCTGGTACCGCGACACCCTCGCGCCCAAGACGGACTTCGACGACCTGCTGGCCCCGGCAGCGGACGTGCCCGCCGGCAGCGACGGGCTCTTCTTTTTGCCGTACCTCACCGGCGAGCGCACGCCCCATCCCGATCCCCAGGCGCGTGGGGGCTTTATCGGCCTCACCGCGCGCCACGAGCAGCCGCACCTCACGCGCGCCGTCCTCGAAGGCGTCGCCTTCGGCCTGCGCGACAACTTCGAGTTGATGCAGGACGCCGGTCTCGCCCGCGTCGACGAGGCGCGCATCACCGGCGGCGGCACCCAGAGCGCGCTCTGGCGCCAGATCATCGCCGACGCGCTGGGCGTGGAGCTGGCCACCGTCGCCAACCCCGAGGGGGCGGCCTACGGGGCGGCCCTGCTGGCGGGCGTGGGCGCCGGCGGCTGGCCGAGCGTCGAAGCGGCCTGCGCGGAGGTCGTGCGCGTCACCGAGCGGACCGCGCCGCGGCCCGAGCCGGTGAGCGTCTATGACGAACGCCACGCGCTGTACCAGGAGTTGTATCCTGCCTTGCGTTCCGTCTTTCATGAAGTAGCGCAGTGACATGAGGTAGCGCAGTGACGGGATGGCCCGTGCAAAAGCGCGGCGGCTCTGAAAGCGGGGCTCGATTTTTTCCTCCCCTCCAGATCGTCGCAGCGAGGAAAGCTCCCTCCGACGGTCATTTCCGGTCCAGGCATCCGCTCTATGCCGTTCCCCTCCTGGCGCTTGTTCTGCCGTTCCTCCTGCTGTCGCCGTCGCGGGGCGAAGCGCCCACTTCCGAGGTGCCCGAGGAATACGTCAACTGGGAGGCACGGGAGCTTCTTCGCCTTTGAGATCGCGGGGCGGAGGGCACGCTCTTTCTCGAAAAAGCGCAAACGTCGTCATGGACCGAAAAACCTTCTTGCAAGTCGCTTCCCTGCTGCCCTGGGGCGGATCGGCGCTTCTCGACGGTGCGGATCGCGCGGACGAACCGGTGCCGCGCGCCGCTGCGCTCAAGCTGAGTTGCAACCTCTACTCCTTCAACGAACCGCTCACCAGCGGCGCGATGACGCTCGAGGAGGTGCTGAAGTTCTGCTCCGACCTGGGCTTCGCCGCCGTCGACCCGACGGGCTACTACTTTCCCGGCTACCCGCGCAGGCCGACGGCCGAGTACGTCAACCACATCAAGCAGCGGGCGTTTTTGCTCGGGCTCGACATCAGCGGGACGGGGGTGCGCAACGACTTCATCACAGATGACGAAAAAGAGCGGCGGGCCGAGATGCGGCACGTCAAGCGCTGGGTGGAGGCGGCAGCGCAGCTGGGCGCGCCGGTTCTGCGCGTCTTCGCCCGGCGCGGCATTCCCGAGGGCCACTCGCGCGAGGAGGCGACCGCGTGGCTCGTCGAGAGCCTGCGCGAGTGCGCCGCGTACGGCAAGCGCTATGGCGTGATGGTCGCCCTGCAGAACCACGCCGAGTTCCTGAAAACCGCCGCGCAGGTCGAGGAGGTGCTCCAGCGGGCCGACAGCGACTGGCTGGGCCTCATCCTCGACATCGGCAGCCTCGGCGGGTCGGACCCTTACGAAGAAATCGCTACGCTGGCGCCCTACGCCGTCAGCTGGCAGATCAAAGAGCAGGTGACCGTCGAGGGCGAGAAGGTGAAGACCGACCTCGACCGGGTCGTCGGCATCGTCAAAGAGAGCGGGTACCGCGGCTACTTGCCCATCGAGACGCTCGGACCGGGCGCCCCGCGGAAGCAAGTGCCGCGTTTTCTGGCGGAGGTCCGGCGCGCCCTCGCAAGCGGCTGAAGGGTCGCGCCCAGCGGTGGAGCGAACGCGGCTGTTGCCGCGTAGACGTAGGCGACGCCGACAATGAGGGTAGCAGCAGACATGAAACCCCTGCTGCTACGATCCTTTGTTGTATATGTGCAGGACGTATGGAGTCTGCCGTGGAAGGCGGTTTCCCGGGCATTGATGCGCCGCTGATGAAAACTTCGACGGCAAGTCGTTTACGCTCCGCTTTTAGCAACGCAGAATTCCAAACTCGGCAGAATTCCAACTTTAGCAACACCCAAAACCGCTATGCCTGAAACAGCCGAAGCCTACACTGGCGAAGACATTCAGGTCCTCGAAGGGCTCGAAGCGGTCCGCCGCCGCCCCGGCATGTACATCGGCGGGACCGGCACGCCCGGCCTGCACCACCTGCTCTGGGAGGTCGTCGACAACGCCGTCGACGAGGCCACCAACGGCTTCGCCTCGAAGATCGAAGTCACCCTCCATGAGGACGGCCGCAGCGTCACCGTCTCCGACAACGGGCGCGGCATTCCCACAGGCGAGCACCCCGAGGAAGACGTCTCCACCCTTCAGGTCGTGATGACTACGCTCCACAGCGGTGGCAAGTTCGACGCCTCCAACTACATGACCAGCGGCGGCCTGCACGGGGTCGGCATCTCGGTCGTCAACGCCCTGTCGGAGGAGATGACCGCGACCGTCAAGCGCAACGGGGCGGAGTACGTGCAGCGCTACGCGAAGGGCACGCCGCTGGCGGCGGTGGACGAGGTGCGGACGGGCGTGCGCGGGAGTGGCACGACGATCCACTTCCGCCCGGACCCGGAGATTTTCGACAAGACCGACTTCAACGCGGCGCTCATTCACGAGCAGCTCGAAGTCAAGACCTACCTCAACGAGAAGCTCAAGATCGTCTTCACAAATGAGGCGAAGGGCGAGCGACACGTTCTCCAGCACGAGGGCGGCATCGCGGAGTATCTGGAGCACATGGTCACTGGCGAGCTCCAAGTCGCACCCGTGCACGACGAGGTGTTCGTGATGCGCCAGGAGCAGCTCAACGACGACGTCCGCCTCGAAGTGGCCTTGCAGTGGACCGCCGCGCCGAAAGAGCGCATCCACTCCTTCGTCAACGGCATTCCCACCCCCGACGGCGGGACGCACGAGCAGGGCCTCAAGAGCGCCACGCGCACGGCGGTGCGCAACTACATGCAGACGCACGACCTGATGCCGCACCGACTCGACGTCAGCGCCGACGACGTGCGCGAGGGGCTGGTCGCCATTGTGAGCCTCTTCATGGTGGACCCGCAGTTTCAGGGGCAGACCAAGGACAAGCTCAACAACCCGGGCATCCGCTCGCAGGTCTCCGGCGCGCTGCGGCGGGAGCTGGAGCAGCACCTCAACGCGCACCCCTCGACGGGCGAGGCCATCGCCGCGCGCGCCATCCAGGCCGCGAAAGCGCGCAAGGCCCGCCGCACCGCCTCACGGAGCGCGCGCAAAAGCGCCTCGTCCTCGAAGCGCCTCAACCTGCCGGGCAAGCTGGCGGACTGCTCCTCGGGCGTCCCATCGGAAAGTGAACTCTTCATCGTGGAGGGCGACAGCGCGGGCGGCTCGGCCAAGCAGGCGCGCGACCGCAAGACGCAGGCGGTGCTCCCGCTCCGCGGCAAGGTCCTCAATGCCGAGCAGGCGACCCTCAAACGCGTCTCGAAAAACAAGGAGCTCTCCAACATTACGCAGGCCCTCGGCTGCGGCCTCGGGCAGAGCCTCGACCCGTCGAAGCTGCGCTACCAGAAGATCATCCTGCTGATGGACGCCGACAGCGACGGGCACCACATCTCGACGCTGCTGCTGACGTTTTTCTACCGTTACATGCGGCCCTTGATCGAGGGCGGTTACGTCTACGTCGCGCAGCCGCCGCTTTACCGCATCGATGCGAAGGGCGAGACGCAGTGGGCCCTGACCGACGCGGAAAAAACCGCCATCGTCGACGACTTGGAGCAAGACGGCCGCAACCTCAACATCAATATTCAGCGCTTCAAGGGCCTCGGCGAAATGATGCCCCAGACGCTCAAGGAAACCCCCCTCGACGCCGAGCGGCGCCAGCTGCTGGAAGTCTCCATCCCCGACGCCGAGCACATGCTCACCGAGCAGACGATCTCCGACCTGATGGGCCGCGACACGCAGGCGCGCTTCGAGATGATTATGGAGCACACTGCCGAGGCGGAGGCGCTGGACGTGTAGCGGAAACGGGGGCGTGGGGGAAACGGGAGCGTGGGCGACTTTCGACTCCTCGAAAGTCGTCCCGCTGAAGCCATGACTGCTTTCACCTCCGTCGCGCTCGGCATCGGGCTGGCGGCTGCGTGCGGTTTTCGCGTCTTCGTGCCGCTGCTGGGCATGAGCCTCGCAGCGCGCTCGGGGCTCCTGCCGCTGGCTGACGGATTCGGTTGGGCCCAGACGGACACGGGGCTGATACTCTTGGCCGTGGCGACCGTGCTGGAGGTGCTGGCCTATTTTGTGCCGTTTATCGACAACGCGCTCGATGCGGTCGCCACCCCGGCGGCGATGGTGGCGGGAGTGGGGGCGAGCGCTTCGGTGCTGGGCGACTTCTCACCAGTCATGCAGTGGGGGCTGGCAGCGGTGGCGGGTGGGGGCGCGACGGGCCTCGTGCAGGGCGGGACGGGGGCCATGCGCGGCGCCTCTTCCGCAAGCACCGGCGGGCTGGGCAACGTCCTCGTAGCCGGCGGCGAAGCGCTGCTCTCGGTGCTCACCACGGCGCTGGCGATCTTTGCCCCTGTTCTGGCGCTCGTCGTCGTGGCCGGGCTGTGCTTCTTCGGCGTGCAGGCGCTGCTGCGCTGGCGGCGCGGGCGGCCGCCTGTGCGGGCTGCGGGAACGGCGGACGGATGACGGCGGTGCTTCAGGTTGCCAACGCACGAAGCGGCAGCAACGCTTGCGAAAAGCCGAGGGTTTCCGAGCACGGACGAGCCTCCGCTCCACGAAAAACGCCGGGCCATCCGAAAGTCCGCCCTCCACGATCCGCCGCCGTCAGGAACTGACCGCATTTGCTCCCCACATCAGTTTTGAGCGGAGCGTTTTGAAGTAGCGTTGCCCGTCGAGCTTGGCCAGGTTGACCGTGTGCGGGGCCTTCTGGATGGACAGCACCGCGCCGCCGCCGTCGATGGCGTTGTTGTGCCCGTCGGCGGCGAAGACGTAGGAGCGCTCCTCGGGCCGCACGCGCACTTCGACGGTCGCATCGGCGGGAAGCGCGATGGGGCGCACGGTCAGCGTATGCGGGGCAATGGGCGTGAGAATGACCGCTTCGGTGCCGGGCGCCAGGATTGGGCCGCCGGCCGAGAGGGAGTAGGCCGTCGAGCCGGTCGGGGTGGCTGCGATCAGCCCATCGGCCCAGTAGGTGTTGAGCGGCGTGCCGTTCACGCGCACGTCGATTTCCAGCAGGCCCGTCTCGCCGCTGCGGTCCACGACGAACTCGTTCAAGGCCCAGCGTGCCGAGAGGTCCGGCGCGTCGTCACTTGCGGAGCGGGCCGAGGCTTCGAGCACCATCCGTTCCTCGACGCGGTAGGCTCCGTCTTCGAGTTGCTGGATGGCCTCTTCGACGCCGCCGGTGTCGATGTCGGCCAAGAAGCCCAGCCGCCCGATGTTGACACCCATGATGGGCGGGCCGCCGTCGCCCAGGGCGTGGGCGGTGCGCAGGAGCGTGCCGTCGCCGCCGTAGGAGAGCACCACGTCGCTGGCGTCGGTGAGGTCGGCGGTGGCGTTTGCGGTGCAGACGGCCTCGCCCACCAGCTCGCGCGCGGCCAGCCCGTCGGCCACGTCCTGGTGCAGGCAGAAGGGTAGGTCCTGGCGCATCAGCCACGAGACCAGATCCGCGACGGGTTCCCAGATCTGATCTTTGCGCGTGTGGCCGGTAATTCCGTACGTCATGAAGAGGCAGCGTTTAGCGAAATGTGATCTCTGCGGCGGCCCATTCGTTAACACCACATCCGGCGGTGGCGTTGCATCTGGAAACGTGGTTCGCGGTGCGTGTCGCCCGCGCACGCAACCCCACCCTCCTAAACCCCCACACTCAAAATGACGACCCTGCTCGCGCGCTACGCGCACTGGCTGCACCTGGACTATCCCGGCGGCAAGGTCGAGCGCCTGCCGCGCGTGGACGAGCGCTTCCGCACCAATGTCGAAGGCGTCTACGTCGTCGGCGACCTCGCGGGCGTGCCGCTGTTGAAGTTTTCGATGGACGGCGGGGCGCGCGTCGCCCAACAGATCGGTGACGACCTGGGGGCAGAGCGCGGCCGGAAAGAAGAAGGCGCGGTGGACGTGGCGATCCTGGGCGCCGGGGCCGCCGGCATGGCTGCGGCCAAGGAGTGCCGGAAGCAAGGGCTCTCCTTCGAGGTGCTGGAAGCGAGTCGCCGCTTTGCCACAGTCAAAGATTTTCAGAAGGAAAAGCCCATCTACACCTACCCCGACGAAATGACGCCCGCCGGGGACCTCCGCGCCACCGCGCCGGTCAAGGAAGCGCTGGTGGACGAACTGGAGGCCCAGACGACTGAGATTCAGACGCGCGACGCCGAGGCGGAAAAAATCGAGCGCTCCGACGGGCGGCTCACGGTTGTCACGGGGAAAGGGGAGAACCTCGAAGCGCGTCGCGTGATTGTCGCTATCGGGCGCAGTGGCAATTACCGGCACCTCGGCACGCCCGGCGAAGACCGCGGCCACGTGCATCACCGCCTGCACGATCCCGCCGACCACGCCGGCGAGCGCGTGCTGGTCATCGGCGGCGGGGATTCGGCGGCCGAGGCGGCCATTGCGCTCACCGAGGCAGGCGCGCAGGTGAGGCTCTCCTACCGCCGCGCGCGGTTCACCCGACCCAAGCCGGAAAACACCGACCGCCTGCGCGAGCTGGCCGAGGCGGGCGCCCCCAGCGGCGGAACCCTCCAGCTGGTGATGGAAAGCGAGGTCGAAGAGATCCGCGAGAGCGAGGCGGATCTTTCTACGCCGGGGGGCGAACAAACCGTCGAGGCCGACGTGGTCTATGCCATGATCGGGCGTGAGGCGCCGCTGGACTTCTTCCGCCGTTCGGGAATCGCGTTGCGCAACGACTGGGGAGATACGCCCGACTCGCTTGGCGAGGCGCTTTCGGGGCTTTCGTGGATGAAGAACGTGAACGGGCGGCGCCTTGCGGCCTTCGCGGCGTTTTTTCTGTTCATGTGTGCCGTCTTTAGCTGGAAGAACTCCAGCGGCCTGCTCTATCGCTGGGCGCAGGCGGCCGGCACGTTCCCGTTCACGCTTTCCGAGTGGGCCGCCTCGCTCCCCGATGCCTCGCTCGCCGGCGTGGTGCTCACCTCCGCCGCCGCGCCGTCATTTTACTACACGCTGGCGTACTCGGCCATCGTCGTGATCTTCGGCTGGCGGCGCGTGAAGCGGCGCAAGACCGAGTACGTAGCGTGGCAGACGGCCACGCTGGCGGCCATCCAGGTGGTGCCGCTCTTCCTACTTCCGGAAATCATTCTTCCCTACCTGGGCGGCAACGGGCTCCTGCCGACGGGCCTGCTCGACGCGCTCTTTCCCACCAGCGAATACGCCACGCACGGCCGCGAATACTGGCGAGCCTACGGCTTCATCCTTGCGTGGCCGCTCAACGTGTACAACGTCTTCACCAGCGACCCGCTCTGGTGGTGGCTCGGCATCTGTTTCGTACAGACCTTTGTCTTGATTCCCGGTATGATCTACTACTGGGGCAAGGGCGCGTACTGCGGCTGGATCTGCTCCTGTGGCGCCCTGGCCGAGACCCTCGGCGACACGCACCGCGACAAGATGCCGCACGGGGAAAAGTGGAACAAGCTCAACCTCGCCGGGCAGGTCATCTTGGGATTGGCGTTCGTGCTGCTGTTCTTCCGCATCGGCGGATGGATCTGGCCGAATAGCCTGCTGGCCGGGATCTTCAACGCCGGCGTGTACGGCCAGCTCCTCGGCTTCCAGATCAACTACAGCTGGATGGTGGACGTGGTGCTGGCGGGCATGATCG
>PXTS01000058.1 GCA_003022485.1 Bacteroidetes bacterium QS_8_68_28 | reverse complement strand
GGGCGGCCACACCGTCGGAGCCGGCGTCGTAACCGACGTGCTGGACTAAGCATTCAGCGCTTCAGGCCGAGAGCTGACGGCTGAACGCTGACCGCTCACGGCGTCGAATGATGAGGGTCGGTTGGCGAGCGGCAGCGAATCACAAATCGAAAATCCGAAATCGCAGATTAAGATGGCCACGCAGCAGAAAATCCGCATCAAGCTCAAAAGCTACGATCATTCGCTGATCGACCGGAGTGCGGAGAAGATCATCGACACGGTCAAGAAGACCGGCGCGGTGGTCAGCGGTCCGATCCCGCTGCCCACCAAGAAGAAAGTCTACACCGTGCTGCGCGGCCCGCACGTGGACAAAAAGAGCCGCGAGCAGTTCGAGCGCCGCCACCACAAGCGCCTCATCGACATTCACTCCTCCAGCGGCGACACGGTGGACTCGCTGATGAACCTGGAGCTGCCCAGCGGCGTGGACGTGGAGATCAAAGTGTGAGGCGGCCCGTCGTTTGCAGAACGTGCATGGCCCTTTTTTTGCGGACCAGAGCAGGCGCGATGCGAGTGCTCTTTTCGGCCTTTCCGCGAAGGACCCCATGCAAAAACGACCCACGCCCTGCTTTCAAAACGCCCGACAGGCTGCCCTTGCACTGGCGCTCACCGGCGCCTTGCTCGCCACAGCGGGCTGCGACGCCAACAATACCGAAGACGACGCCGACCGCGAGAGGTTGAGCGGCTCCTGGTTCATCACCGACCTGCGCGTGGACGGCGATCCCGCGTTTGCCTCCCTCGACAGCCAGTATCCGAATGCGATCCTTTTTCGCCTTCGCGTAGACAAGAACGAAAACGAGCTTTTTCTCGCGCAGTCGCTCAACGACCGGGGCGACACGTTGCTCATTCGGCGGGGAACCTTTGAGGTGGACGCCGACGACAGCGAACTGAAGTTGAATACGACGGCCAGGTTTCTTTCTCTCAGCTACGATTTCGAAGCAAGCGAGACGGACGACCCGGCGCGCGTCGACCTGATGGCCGAAGACGACACGGATGCCGAGGATCTCATTGACCTTTTGGCGCTCGGCGGCTTCGGAAACGTCGAAGACGTTGCCATCACCATCGCCCGCGAGCGCGTGCCCACCAGCAGCTTTCGCCCTTCGCTTTCAGGACGCCCCACAGCCCCCGCAGCCACGCCATGAGCGGTATCATCGGAAAGAAAGTCGGCATGACCAGCGTCTTCGACGACGACGGCACGAACGTGCCCGTCACCGTCGTGGAGGCCGAGCCGAACGTCGTCACGCAGGTCAAAACCGCGGGCGGCCCCGACGGCTACGACGCAGTGCAACTGGGCGTGGGGGAGGCCAAGGCGAAGCGCACCTCGAAGGCCTTGCTGGGCCACTTCGACAAAGCCGGCACTGGGCCGAAGGAGGTCGTGCGCGAGTTCCGCAACTTCAACGACGATCTCGAAGAACCCGTCGAGCGGGGAGAGGAGATCCGCTTAGGCGATCTCTTCGTGAAGGGCGAACTCGTAGACGTGGTTGGCACTTCCAAGGGAAGAGGCTTCCAGGGCGTCGTCAAGCGCCACGACTTTAGCGGCGTAGGGATGCAGACGCACGGCCAGAGCGACGTGGAGCGCGCCCCCGGTTCCATCGGGGCGGCCAGCGACCCCTCGCGCGTTTTCCCGGGGATGAAGATGGGCGGGCGCATGGGCGGGGAGCGCACCAAAACGCTCAACCTCGAGGTCGTGCGCATCATTGAGGCCAGCGACCTGATTCTCATCAAAGGGTCGGTGCCGGGGCCGAAGGAGGGATACGTCGAGATCCACCGGAAATAGTGTTCTGGTGTTGCGGTGTTGAAGTGCTTCAGCACGCAGAGACCGGAACCCCCGAAACACTCCAACACGAGAACACCGAAACACGAGAACACCGACGACATGCAGCTTCCCATTTACAACCAAGATGGCACGGAGGCCGGCCGCCAGGCCGACCTCAGCGACGCGGTCTTCGGCATCGAGCCGAACGAGCACGTCGTGTGGCTGGACGTGCGGCGCATCCAGGCCGCCGCGCGCCAGGGCACGCACAAGACTAAAGAGCGCAGCGATGTGCGCGGCTCCGGGCGCAAGCTTTACCGCCAGAAAGGCACCGGCCGCTCTCGCGCCGGCGACGCCAAGTCGCCGATTCGCCAGACCGGGGGGCGCGCACACGGCGCCCGTCCGCGCGACTACAAGCTGGACCTCAACAAAAAGACCAAGCGCCTCGCGCGCCGCTCGGCCCTCAGCGCGAAAGCCGACGCCGGCGCGCTTCGCGTGGTCGAAGACTTTTCGTTCGACCGTCCCTCCACGCGCCAGCTTACCGATCTGCTCGCGCAACTGGAGCTGGACGGCGGCGACGACGACGGGCAAAAGGTGCTGCTCCTCACTGCCGAGCACGCCCCGCACGTCTACCGTTCCAGCCAGAACGTCTCGAATCTGTCGGTCAAAGAGGGCCGCAACGCCTCGACGGTGGACGTGATGAAGGCCGACGTGATCCTTGCCCAGGAAGGCGCCCTCGACGCGCTCACCGAGATTCTTCGTTCTTGATTTTTGGTTCTTTCGTCGGCCTGAGAAAAAAGACAAAACCCAAAGACCAAAACCCAAAGACCCAAAACCGATGAGCAAGCGCGTTCTGGTTCGCCCCTACGTGACCGAGAAGACGACTCGCCTGATGGAGGAGGGGCAGTACACGTTCATCGTGGGCATGAAGGCCAGCAAGCCGCAGATCCGGCAGGCCGTCGAGAAGCACTACCCCGGTACCGACGTAGACGACGTGCGCACGATGATTATTCCCGGCAAGAAACGCAGCCAGTTCACGCAGGCGGGTCTTATCGAAGGGAGCACGTCCGCTTACAAAAAAGCCATCGTTACGCTTAAGGAGGGCAGCGAGGAAATCGACTTTTTCGAAAGCATTTAGGACTTGGGCCTTCGGTCTTGGTTTTTGGTTTCTGCACCCGAGCCGTCGCCGGCGTTCCGAGACCCAAAGACCAAAACCCCAAAACCAAAGCCTCAGAGACCAAAGCTCCAAACGGCCATGGCTACCAAAAACCTCAAACCCGACACGAACGGGCAGCGCCAGTACTCCATCTCCGCCTTCGACGACATCACCGAGACGGAGCCGGAGAAGAGCCTGGTCGAGCCGCTGAAGCGCACGGGCGGGCGCAACAACCAGGGACGCATGACCATGCGCTACCGCGGCGGCGGCCACAAGCGCCAGTACCGCATCATCGACTTCAAGCGCGACAAAGACGGCGTCCCGGCGCGGGTGGCGACCATCGAGTACGACCCGAACCGCTCCGCCCGCATCGCCCTGCTCGTCTACGCCGACGGAGAGAAGCGCTACATCATCGCTCCCGACGAGCTGGAGGTGGGGGACCGCCTGGAGAGCGGTCCGAGCGCCGACGCGGAGCCGGGCAACTGCCTCCCGCTGCGCTTCATGCCGACGGGCACGACCGTGCACGCCGTCGAGATGACGCCGGGGAAGGGGGCGCAGATGGCTCGCTCGGCCGGGACCAGCGCCCAGCTTACCGCGCGCGAGGGCGAGTACGCTACGCTCAAGCTGCCCAGCGGCGAGACGCGTCTGGTGCCGTCGCGCTGCAAAGCGACGGTGGGGCGCGTTTCCAATCCCGATCACATGAACATTGACCTCGGCAAAGCCGGGCGCAACCGCTGGCTGGGGCGCCGCCCTCGCACGCGCGGGGTGGCGATGAATCCCGTTTCCCACCCCATGGGCGGAGGCGAAGGGCGCGCCAGTGGCGGCCACCCGCGCAGCCGCAAGGGCCTCCCCGCCAAGGGCTACAAAACGCGCAAGCGCAACAAAAAGTCCAACAAATATATCATCCGCCGCCGCAACGAAAGCCAGTAGGGTTGGGAGTGCGGGGGTGCGGGAGTATCTCCCACGCCTGCGCTCCAACAACCCCCACCCCTCCCAAACCCCGCCACCCCAGACTCAAAATGCCGCGTTCTCTACGCAAAGGTCCCTACGTCTACTACAAGCTCCGGCGCAAGGTGGACGAGCTCAACGAGGAGGATGCTCAGCGCGTCATCAAGACGTGGAGCCGGGCCTCGATGATTACGCCCGACTTCGTGGGCCACACGTTCGCCGTGCACAACGGAAAGCAGTTCGTTCCCGTCTACATCTCGGAAAACATGGTCGGCCACAAACTCGGCGAGTTCGCCGAGACGCGCACGTTCACCGGCCACCCCGTGGGCAAGGCCGACCGCCGCGCCAAAACGAAGAAGCCTGCGCCGTGATTTTTCGGGGTTCGTCCGCTCGCTCGCGCTCGCTGGTTAGTGGTTCGTTCTCACGCCGCGCCGCTTGCGTCGGTGGCCCCCATCCGCGCGCGCCCCGCCGCAGCAACGTATTGTTTTGCTCTCGGATAGAGCACCCTAAACCCGAGACGAGCGAAGCGACTCCCGCCAGTAAAACCCCAAACCCGCAACCGCGAAGCTGCCATGCAATCCCGTGCCGTCCGCAAGTACATCCGCAACGCGCCGATGAAGATGCGCGCCGTGGTCAACGCCGTGCGCGGCAAAGGCGTCGCTGAGGCCGTCAGCGCGCTGGGTTTCATGCCGCAGCGCGCCACCGACCCCATCGAGCGCACCCTGCGCGACGCGGTCTTCAACATGATCGAGCAGAACCGCGACGAGCGCGTTGACGAAGATGACCTCTTCGTCAAGGAAATTCGCGTAGACGAGGGACCGGCCTACAAGCGCTTCCGCCCTGCCGCCCGGGGGCGCGCGCACCCCTACAAAAAGCGCACGAGCCATCTCACGGTCATCGTTGCCACCGCCGACGAGCGCGACGGCGCAGAACTGGAGGCGGCGTGAGCAAAATTTTCGTCTTTTAGTCTTTGGCGCTTGGGGGCGGAACTGCCCCCTTGAAAACCAAAACCCAAAAACCAAAAATCATTATGGGACAGAAAACACACCCGATTGGCTTCCGCCTCGGCGTCATCAAAGGATGGGACTCCAACTGGTATGACGAGGAGGACATCCAGTCGAAGCTCGTGGAGGACGAGGAAATCCGCCGCTACCTCTCTGCGCGTCTCGAACGGGCCGGTCTCAGCCGCACCGTCATCGAGCGCACGCCCAAGCGCGTGATCCTGACGCTCCACACCTCTCGCCCCGGTGTCGTGATCGGGCGCGGCGGCAGTGAGGTCGAGAAGCTGCGTGAGGAGCTCAAGCGCCTGACCGACAAGGACATCCAGATCAACATCAGCGAGATCAAGCAACCCGAGCTGGACGCCAGCCTTGTGGCGCAGAACATCGCCGAACAGCTCGAAGGGCGCATCTCCTTTCGCCGCGCGATGCGCCAGGCCATGAGCGCCGCCATGCGTGCCGGGGCCGAGGGCGTGCGCATCCGCGTGGCCGGGCGCTTGGGCGGGGCCGAGATGGGGCGCGTGGAGGAGTATCTCGAAGGCCGCGTCCCGCTGCACACCCTGCGCGCCGACATCGACTTCAAGCGGGCCACCGCGCTCACGATATACGGCACCATCGGGGTCAAAGTCTGGATTTACCGGGGCGAAATCCTGGGCACGCCCGACCTGAGCCCCAACGTGCAGGCCCAGCAGCGCCAGCAGATGAAGCAACCTCCCCCCCGCCGCCGCAACTCTTAGTTCTCCATTCTTGGTTTTTGGGCTTGGTTGTTCGTTGGCCAGGTGACCCAAAAACCAGAGACCAAAAACCAGAGACCAACCCCATGCTCGAACCCAGCCGCCTCAAGCATCGCAAGCAGCAGCGCGGGCGCCTCAAGGGCAACGCCAACCGGGGCACGCGCGTCAGCTTCGGCGACTTCGGCCTCAAGGCGCTCGAAAAGGGGCGCATCACCAGCCGCCAGATCGAGGCGGCGCGCGTGGCGGCCAACCGCAAGCTCGAACGCGCCGGAAAAGTCTGGGTCCGCATCTTTCCGGACAAGCCCGTCACCCAAAAGCCTGCCGAGACGCGCATGGGCAAGGGCAAAGGCTCCCCGGAGTTTTTCGTGGCTCCCGTCAAGCCGGGACGGATGATCTTCGAGGTCGGCGGCGGCGCCCCCCGCGCGCTGGCTCGGGAAGCACTCCGCCTCGCCCGCCATAAGCTGCCGATCAAGACCAAGTTCGTCGAGCGCCCCGGCTACGAGGAGGTGGAGGAAGAATAGCGCCGCTGGCACCGTTTCAGGGTTCGGGTTGAAAGCTGCAGGCCCCAGCTCCCCCGGTCTCTGAAAACCGTAACTCTCTGAAAACTGTAACTCCGAAACATCAAACCCGAAACCGTACCGCGCCATGAGCCCTGACGAAATCCGCCCGCTGGACCTCGGTGAAATCGACCAGCGCATTCAGGAGGAACAGGAAGACCTCGAACAGTTGCGCTTCGAGCACGCCATCGCGCAGCTCCCCAACCCCATGATTCTCAGAAAGAAGCGCCGCACCATCGCGCGCCTCAAAACGATTCGCACCGAAAAGCAAGACGCTGGCGAGGCGGCGTAGCACGGGCGCGCGGATATCCGCAAGAACCGAAAACCGAAAGACGAACCAATGGCCGACCAGGAAGAACAGAACAAGGAAGAACAGAGCAAGCAGGACGGGGACCAAACCCCTTCCCCCGAAGCCGAAGCAGCCGACGACCTCTCGCAGGAGGACCCGCCCGAAGAGAATGGCGTGGCCGCCGCCTCCGAGGAAGGCGCAGACGTCGTCGCCGAGCAGGCCGCCGTCCGCGAAGACGTGCTGGAGGCTGAGGAGGAGAGCCGCAACATACGCAAAGAGCGCGTCGGCACGGTCGTGAGCGACAAGATGGAAAAGACCGTCGTCGTGCGTATCGAGCGCTCTCAGAAGCACCCCATGTACAAGAAATATCTCACGCGCTCGGCGCGCAAGATGACGCACGACGAAAACGACGAGGCCGGCGAGGGCGACACGGTGCGCATCATGGAGACGCGCCCGATCTCGAAGCGCAAGCGCTGGCGCCTCGTCGAGATTCTCGAACGCGCGGCGTAGGGCAAGTGCAACGTTTCAAGTTGAAGGTTTAAAGTTCCCCGTTTCGACAGGCCCGGCCTTCAACGTTCAATCTTCAACGTTCAACCGATACGATGATTCAGCAAGAGTCCCGCCTCAGCGTGGCCGACAACAGCGGCGCGCGCGAGGTCATGTGCATTCGTGTGATGGGCGGCAGCGGCACGCGCTACGCCCGCGTCGGCGACAAGATCATGGTGTCTGTCAAAAAGGCCATCCCCGACGGCACGCTCAAGAAGGGCGACGTGAGCCCGGCGGTCGTGGTGCGCGCCCAGAAGGAAAGCCGCCGCGACGACGGCTCCTATATCCGCTTCGACGAAAACGCGGCGGTGCTTCTCAATCCCCAGGACGAGCCGGTGGGCACGCGGATCTTCGGCCCCATCGCGCGGGAAGTGCGCGAAAAGCGGTTCACCCGCATCGTCTCCCTTGCCCCCGAAGTCCTCTGAATTCCAGATTTTCGACTTCGGGTTGCGGATTGTCCGCCAGCCTGAAACTATTCAAAATCCCGAATCCAAAAGTGGGAAAGCTTCACGTTAAAAAAAACGACGACGTGCGCGTCATCGCCGGCAACTATCGCGGCGTTGAAGGGCGCATCCTGAAGGTCTTCCCCGACGACGAGAGGGTTATCGTCGAAGGCGTAAACGTGCGCGTGCATCACATGCAGCCTTCGCAGCAAAACCCCGACGGCGGGCGCATCGAAAAGGAAGTGCCCATCCACGTCAGCAACGTAATGCCCGTCGATAGCAACGGCGACACCACGCGCGTAGGCCGCAAGCGCGTCGAGAACCCCGACACCGGCAAGGGTCGCTGGGTGCGCTACGCCAAGACCACCGGCGAAGAACTCGACCAATAGCAGCGCGAGCGACGCGCCTGGAGGCAGGGGGTTGGTGAAGCGTCCGGTAAAGCGGCGCGCTGGGGGGAACTGTCGCGTGGTCTCGTCCTTTACCAACTTCTGCACCGCCACCCGGTTGCGGGAGCGCTCCCGGTGCCCGTCCCGGCTCTTCGACACACGGACGAACCATGCCCGACACCGCTCGCCTCAAAACGCGATACCGCGACGAGGTCGTTCCCGAGCTCAGAGACGAGTTCGGCTACGACAACGTCATGGAGGTGCCGCGCCTCGACAAGATCGTCATCAACAAGGGCGTCGGCGATGCGCCGGAAAACCAGAAGCTCCTCGACGATGCAGTCGACGAGTTGCGCAAGATCACCGGCCAGCACCCGTCGATCACGCGCGCCAGAAAGAGCGTCGCCAGCTTCGACATTCGCAAGGGCGATGCCGTCGGCGCGAAGGTCACGCTCCGCGACGCACGCATGTACGAGTTCTTCGACCGCCTTGTAACGCTGGCCCTCCCGCGCCAGCGCGACTTCCAGGGCGTGCCCGACCGCTCCTTCGACGGGCACGGCAACTACACGCTGGGGCTGCCCGAGCAGATCATCTTTCCGGAGATCGACGTGGACCGCACCGACCGCATCCACGGAATGGACGTGGCGTTCGTCACCACCGCCGAGACCGACGAGGAAGCCTACGAGCTTTTGAAGGCCCTGGGAATGCCCTTCCAGCGCCGCGACGAAGGGGAGGACGAGGCGGCTGTCGAGGAGGAGCGCCAGCGCGCCGAGCGCGAGGCGGCCCTGGCTGCGGCCAAAGAGGAAACCGACCTCTTCGAGGAGGAAGAAGAGCCGGAAGAGGCCGAGGCCCCGGTCGAAGGCGAAGAGGCCGCCGAGGGCGAGGAAGCCGCCGAAGGCGAAGAAGAAACCGCCCCCGCCGAGGCATAATTTTCAGACTGCTCGGACGCGATGCATCGCGTCCCTACATGATTCTCTTCGAGAACCGCATTCCCTTCACGCAATGGCCAAGAAAAGCCAGATCGCGCGTCAGAAGAAGCGCCGCCGCATGTACGAGAAGTACAAAGACAAGCGGCGCGAGCTGAAAGAAAATGGCGAGTGGGTCGAGCTCCAGAAACTCCCGCGCAACTCCAGTCCCACGCGCTTGAACAACCGCTGCCCCATCAGTGGGCGCACGCGCGGCTACATGCGCGAGTTCGGCGTCAGCCGCATCGTCTTCCGCGAGATGGCGCTGGAGGGCAAGATCCCCGGGGTTCGCAAGTCGAGCTGGTAAGGCATAGTTTCTGGTAAGGCATAGTTTTCAGTTCTTGGTTTTTGGTCCTTCGTGTTCGTTCGCTGACCAGAAACCAGAACCAAAGAACCAAAAACCAAAGACCGAAGCGATGAGCGCTACGACCGATCCGATTGCCGACTATCTGGCGCGCCTGCGCAACGCCCAGGCCGCCGGCCACCGCTACGCCGACGTGCCGGCCTCGAAGCTCAAGCGCGCGATGACGCAGATCCTGCTCGAAAAGGGGTTCATCAAAAACTACCTCAACGTTGAAGACGGTAAGCAGGGTTTCCTGCGCGTCTTCCTGAAGTACGACCAGGACGAAGAACCGGTTATCCGGATGCTCGAGCGCATCTCGCGCCCGGGCCTGCGCGAGTATGCGAAGGCCGACGAGCTGCCGCGCGTCAAAAACGGCCTCGGTATCGCCATTATCTCCACCTCACGCGGCGTGATGAGCGACAAGGAAGCCCGCCGCGTCGGCGTCGGGGGCGAAGTGGTGGCGCACGTATTTTAGGCTTTTAGTTTTAGGCTTTTAGGCGCTTGCGCGCCGTTGCGGGTTTCGGGTTCGAAGTTTCGAGTTGCGCTTTTGCCCGAATCCCGAGAACCTGGCAACCCGAAATCCAAAACCGCGAAAGCACTATGGCTCGCATGGGCGACACGCCCGTCCCCGTCGCCGACGAGGTGACGGTAGACGTGGATGCTGACAACACTGTGACGGTGGACGGCCCGAAAGGCCAGCTTGCCCTCGACGTGGACCCCGACTTGACCGTCGAGGTAAACGATAACGAAGTCGTTCTCCACCGCGCCTCCGACGCGCGCGACGAGCGCGAGCGCCACGGCCTGTTCCGCTCGCTCCTGACGAACGTGATGGTCGGCGTCACCGACGGCTACACGAAAGAGCTGGAGATTCGCGGCATCGGCTACCGCGCCAGCGTGGACGCAAACGGCGTGCTGGAGTTGGCGCTGGGCTTTTCGCACCCCATCTACTTCGCGCCGCCGGAGGAAATCGCGTTCTCCGTGCGTACCGGGCGTAGCGACAATCCCGTCATCACCGTTGAAGGGGTGGACAAGGAACTCGTCGGCCAGGTGGCCGCGAAAATTCGCAGCCTGCGCCCGCCGGAGCCGTACAAGGGCAAGGGCGTGCGCTACGTCGGCGAGCACGTCGAGCGCAAGGCTGGCAAGACGGCGGCGCGGTGACTGCAAATTTTTAATTTGCGATTTTGGATTGGTTGCCGACTGTGTCGACCCTAATCCAAAATCCCTAACGCAAAATCCAAAATCGAAATGCCTACCGAGACTCGACGCGAGCGTCGCCACCGCGTGCACCGCGGGCTTCGCAAGGACATAAACGGCACGACGGCGCGCCCGCGCCTGTCGGTCTACCGCTCCAACAAGCACATCTACGCGCAGCTCATCGACGACATCGCTGCGCACACGCTCGCGTCCGCCTCCAGCCGCGACCCCGGCATCGACGCGAGCGAGGGCACGCGCACCGACCAGAGCCGCCGCGTAGGCGAACTCCTGGCCGAGCGCGCCGAGGAGGAGGGCATCTCGCGCGTCGTCTTCGACCGCAGCGGCTATCCGTACCACGGTCGCGTGAAGGCCCTCGCCGAAGGCGCCCGCGACGGCGGACTTCAGTTTTAGTGATGTGTGATCCGTGACGTAATCCGTGAAGGCGGCGCGAGCGAGCGAGAGTAGTCTGTTCTAAGCGACACGCCCCAGCGCGAGAGGGAGGAAACGTTCGATCTTCAACTTTTCCACTTTCAACCGCAAAGCATGGCAAGAGGCAACCGCAACCGTGGCGGAGGCGGCGGCAAAAACTGGGTAGACAACCTGGTGGCCGTTAACCGCGTCTCGAAGGTCGTCAAGGGCGGCCGGCGTTTTTCGTTCAACACCGTCGTCGTCGTCGGCGACAAGAAGGGCTTGGTCGGCGCGGGGTTGGGGAAGGCCAACGACGTCTCCGGCGCGATCTCGAAGGGCAAGGACGACGCCAAGAAAAAGGTGATTCGGGTGCCGCTCGACGAGGGCACGATTCCGCATGAAGTGACCGGCCAGCAGGACAGCGGCAAGGTTGTTTTGCGCCCGGCCTCGCCGGGAACGGGCGTTATCGCCGGGGGCGGCGTGCGCGCGGTGCTGGAGTGCGTGGGCCTCACCGACGTCCTGTCCAAGAGCATCGGCACGAGCAACCCGCACAACCAGGTCGGCGCCACGCTCGACGCGCTCTCGCAACTCGAAGACCCCTCGGAGGTCGCCGAGCGTCGCGGCATCCCGCTGGAAAAGGTGTTTAACGGATAGTTTTTAGCTGTTGGTGGTTGGGGGCGGGTCGTTGGTTTCTCGGCTCGCAGTCTTTCACCAAAAACCCAGAACCAAAAATCAAGAACCGACATGGACCTCTCCAACCTCAAACCCGCTGAAGGGGCCACGCACGCCGACCGTCGCAAGGGGCGGGGGCCCGGCTCCGGGACGGGCGGGCACAGCTCTACGAAGGGCACGAAGGGCCAGAAGAGCCGCTCCGGCTCGCACAAACTGCCCGTCTGGTTCGAAGGGGGGCAAAACCCCATCCAGCGCCGCCTGCCGAAGTACGGCTTCACCAGTCCGTTTCGCAAGGAAAATCGCATCGTCAATGTCGGGCGGCTGGCGCAGATGATCGCCGACGGCCGCCTCGACGCCGACGACGAACTCACGCCGGAGGTGCTCGCCGAGGCGGGCGCCGTGCGCAAGCCCGAGCGCGTCAAAATCCTGGGGGGCGGCGACCTCTCGGGCGTTGCGCTCGACGTGTCGGCACACGCCTTCAGCGAATCGGCGAAAGAAAAGATCGAAGCCGCTGGCGGAAGCGTGACATTGCTTTGAGCTTGTAGTTCTTGGTTTTTGGTCATTGAGGCCTTTCTCGACTACCCCCCAATGACCATTCACCACCAACCAACCCCCGAGTCATGGCCGGCATCGCAGAGAGCGTGCGCAACATCTGGCAGGTCGAAGAGCTGCGCGATCGCATTCTCTACACGTTCGGACTGCTGGCGATCTACCGTTTCGGCACGTTCGTGACGCTGCCGGGCGTGGACGCCAACGCGCTCGCAGAGGCGGGCGGGGCGGCCGGCGGGGCCGGCAGCAGCATCCTCGGCTTTCTCGACATGTTCGTCGGGGGGGCCTTCAGCCAAGCGGGAATCTTCGCGCTGGGGATCATGCCCTACATTACCGCCTCGATCATCATCCAGCTCATGGGGGCGGTCGTGCCGTACTTCCAGAAGCTCCAGCGCCAGGGCGAGGAGGGGCGCCGCAAGATCACCCAGCTCACCCGCTACGGCACGGTCGGGATCACAGCCTTGCAGTCCGTCGGGTACACGATCAACCTCCAGTACGGGGCCACCGGCCAGGCCATCGTGATCGGCTCGACGTTCTTCACCATCTCGACGGTGATCGTGCTGACCAGCGGTACGGTCTTCGTCATGTGGCTGGGGGAGCGAATCAGCGAGAACGGAATCGGCAACGGGATTTCGCTAATCATCACCATCGGGATCATTGCGTTCTTGCCGCAGGGGCTCTTCAACGAGTTCTCGACGAACCTGAACTACAACCCCTTTCTGCTGATTTTGGAAATGGGTGTTTGGGCGCTCATCGTGTGCGGAATCGTGCTGGTTTCGCAGGGAATGCGCCGCATCCCGGTGCAGTACGCCAAGCGTGTGGTGGGGCGCAAGGTCTACGGCGGCACCACGCAGTACCTGCCGCTGCGCGTAAACGCCGCCGGCGTAATGCCGATCATCTTCGCGCAGTCGATCATGTTCATCCCGGGCACGGTGGCGACCTTCTTCCCCGACAGCCCCTGGATGCAGAGCATCGGCGCGTTCTTCGGCGACCCGTCCCAGTGGGGGTACGCGATCCTGTTTTTCTTCGTCGTGGTGGGCTTCACATTTTTCTACACGGCCATCTCGGTAAACCCGCAAGAAATGGCCGATACGATCAAGCGGCAGGGCGGCTTCATTCCGGGCGTCAAGCAGGGGCGGCAGACGCGGGAGTTCATCGACAACATCCTGACGCGCATCACGCTCCCAGGATCGATCTTTCTGGGCTTCGTGGCGATTCTGCCGACCTTCGCCATGATGCTGGGCGTCAGCCAAAGCTTTGCGCTTTTCTTTGGAGGGACGAGCCTCATCATTCTCGTGCAGGTGACGCTCGACACGCTCCAGCAGGTCGAGAGCCACCTTTTGATGCGCCACTACGACGGTTTCATGAAAGGCAGCCGCGTGCGCGGGCGAAAGGCGTAGCGGTCGGGGGTTGTCGTGCTGTGGTGCTGCGGTGCCTGTCGCCACGCGACCGCAGCACACTAAAAACCCCGGACCCCTTCCCTTTGCTGCAAGCCCATGTCTTCTCTCTGGAGCGCGCTCCGGCGAAAAGCGGCCCGCACCTTTTTCGGAAAAGCATTCGGAATGGTCAAGCTCAAGAGCCAGCGTGAAATCGACCTCCTGCGCGAGAGCGCGCGGCTCGTGTCGCGCGCCCTGGCGGAGGTGGGCCGCCGCGTCGAGCCGGGCGCGACGCCGCAGGAGCTGGACGGCGTGGCCGAGACGTTTATCCGCGACCATGGGGCCGAGCCGGCATTCCTCGGCCACGAGGCCGGCGACGGCGGCGACCCATTCCCGGCCACGCTCTGCACCTCCGTCAACGACGCGGTCGTGCACGGCATCCCCTCGAATGAGCCGCTGGAGGAGGGCGACCTGCTTTCGGTGGACTGCGGCGTGTTTCTCAACCGCTACGTCGGCGACAGCGCCTATACCTTCGCCGTGGGCGAGCTCTCTGAGGAGGACCGGAGGCTCTGCCGCGTCACCTTCGAGGGAATGCACGAAGGTATCGCCCAGGCGATAGCCGGGCAACGCACCGGTGATATCGGCGCGGCGGTCGAGCAGCACTGCACCGGCTACGGTATCGTCGAGGCGCTCTGCGGGCACGGTGTGGGGCGCGACCTCTGGGAAAAGCCGCAAGTGCCCAATTACGGTTCCCCCGGCGAGGGCACGCCTCTGCGGGAAGGGCTGGTCTGCTGCGTTGAGCCGATGATCAACCACGGCACCGCCGAGGTCACGACCGATGCCGACGGCTGGACGGTACGCACCGCCGACGGTCGGCGCTCCGCTCACTACGAACACATGATTGCCGTGCGCGCCGGCGAGAGGGCCCCTGAGGACGGGAAACCTGAAATCCTGAGCACGTTCGAGCCCATCGAGCGCGCCATCGGCACCGTGCCGTACCGGCGCTCGGGGCACGTAGCGGCGGCCTGATGCGCCGGCGCCTCGCTCTTCTTCCCCTGAACGCTCTTTTCTGCCAAGCACGACTGCTTTTCATGGCGAAAGAAGAAGCCATCGAACAAGACGGCGAAGTGATCGAAGCCCTTCCGAACGCGCAGTTTCGCGTGCGTCTGGAGAACGACCACGAGATCCTGGGGCTGCTCTCTGGCAAGATGCGCATGAACTACATCAAGATCCTGCCGGGCGACCGCGTGAAGGTCGAGATGTCGCCCTACGATCTCTCGAAAGGGCGGATCGTCTACCGTTACAAGTGACGCGTGGCTTGTGGGAAGCGCGTGGCTTGCGGGAAGCCCCCACCGCCGGGCGAGCGGCCAGTGAAAAATGGGCTAAGCCCGTGTCGAGGGATACCCCATGCGTCACCAGTTATACATCTGAGGCGAACACGCCGACGGTCGCCACGTTTTCTGAAACTGCGCTCGCGCCAAAAAGTCGACGCGCGTGCAAGATGCAGCGGGGGCCACACGCGCCCTCCGACGGTCCTCTTTCCAGCACAATCTTTCCCGAACCCCACCCGACTCCCCCCATGCCCCGCATTGCTGGCGTAGACGTTCCCGAGCACAAGCGCGGCGTCATTGCTCTGACCGAGATCTACGGCATCGGCCAGTCGCGTGCCGGGAGCATTCTCGACGAGCTGGACGTGAACCCGGACCTTCGCCCGCGCGAGTGGGACGAAACGCAGACGCGCAAGGTGCGCCGCACCATCGAGGACGACTACACCGTCGAGGGCCAGCTCCGCACCGAGGAGCAGATGAACATCAAGCGGCTCATGGACATCGGCTGCTACCGGGGCGTGCGCCACCGCAAGGGCCTGCCCGTTCGCGGCCAGCGCACGCGCACCAACGCCCGCACGCGCAAAGGCAAGAAAAAAACCGTCGCCGGCCAGAAACGCACGGTGACGAAGAAGTAGTTTAGGACTTGGGCCTTCGGTCTTTGTTCTTTGTTTTTAAGAGCGAGGACGGGGCGGCCCAGATCACGAAGCCCCAAGACCCAAAACCAAAGACCCAACCCCCAACATGGCAGACGAAGGAAAAGGCAAGCAGCGCGGCAAGCGCGTGCGCGAGAAGAACATCGTCGTCGAGCAAAATGGCGAGGCGCACATCAAGGCCAGCTTCAACAACGTCATCGTAACGCTCACCGACCAGTACGGCAACACGGTCTCGTGGTCGAGCGCGGGGAAGATGGGCTTCAAGGGCACGCGCAAGAACACGCCCTATGCCGCGCAGGTGGCCGGGCGCGACGCGGCGAAGGAAGCCTACGACCTGGGGATGCGCCGCGTGGACGTGTACGTCAAGGGGCCGGGTTCCGGCCGCGAGAGCGCCATCCGCGCGCTCAGCGCCGAGGGGCTGGAGGTGGCCACTATCCGCGACACCACGCCGCTGCCGCACAACGGCTGCCGCCCGCCCAAGAAACGGCGCGTTTGAAATATTCATTGGTGGTCGGTTGTGAGTCGTTGGTTTCTCGGCTGGCAACCAACACCAAAAACCAAATACCAACCCCTCCCAATGGCCCGCTACCGAGGACCCAAGCAGAAAGTCGCCCGCCGCTTCAAGGAGCCGATCTACGGCCCGTCGAAGGCACTGGAACGCAAGCCCTACCCGCCGGGGCAGCACGGCCAGCGCCGCCGCCGCCGCGAGAGCGAGTACGCCCAGCAGCTCAAGGAGAAGCAGAAAGCCAAGTACACCTACGGGCTGCTGGAGAAGCAATTTCGCAACCTGTTTGACAAGGCCGCTTCCAAGCGCGGCATCACCGGCGAGAACTTGCTGAAGTTTCTGGAGTCGCGCCTCGACAACACCGTGTTTCGGATGGGCTTTGCTCGCACGCGGCGGCAGGCGCGCCAGTTCGTTACCCACGGGCACATCATCGTCAACGAGCGCCTTTCCGACCGCCCCTCCCACGAGATGCGCGCCGACGACATCGTGGAGGTGCGCCCCAAGAGCCGACGCCTGGAGGTCTTCCGCGAGAACGCCGAGCGCAACCGCCGCACCTTCCCGTGGCTGGAAGTGGACCGGCAAGACATGAAAGGCAAGTTCACCGGCCTGCCCGAGCGGCAAGACATTCCCGAAAACATCCGCGAGCAACTTATCGTGGAGCTGTACTCCAAGTAGTGGAGCTGTACTCCAAGTAGTAGTCGGGTAGGGAGAAGGGAAGAGGGGCGGCGAGCGCCAGTCAGCCAGACGGCGCGCGCTGTTGCAGCCGCCCTTTCCTTTTTCCTGCTTCCTTTCTCCCTGCTGCTTCCTCTTCCCTCTTCCCCCTTCCCCCCATTCCGCAGATGAACCCGAATCACGGACTGCAAATGCCCGAGGGCGTTCAGGTGGAGGACGCCTCCGAGACGTACGGTCACTTCGCGATCGAGCCGCTGGAGCGCGGCTACGGCGTTACCATTGGCAACGCGCTGCGACGCGTCCTGCTCTCCTCGCTGCGGGGCGTGGCCATCACCGCTCTCAAGATTGACGGCGTGCAGCATGAGTTTGCTACCGTACCCGGCGTGACCGAGGACGTCTCCGACATTATCCTCAACCTCAAGGGCGTGCGCTTCCACACCGAAGAGCTCGACGACTCGAGCGTGCACCTGGATTTGAAGGGCGGCGGCACGTGGACGGCCGAGGACATCGCCGAGGCCACCTCCGACTACGAGGTCCTCAACCCTGACCACCACATCGCCACGCTCGCCGACGATGCGGACCTGAGCATCGACCTGCGCTTGGGGCGCGGGCGCGGCTACGTGAGCGCCGAGGAGAACACCCTCGAGGACGATCCCATCGGGGTCATCGCCATCGACTCGATCTTCACGCCCGTCAAGAGCGTCAACTACAATGTGACGCCCACGCGCGTGGGGCAGAAAATCGCTTACGAAAAGCTCGAGATCGAGACCGAGACCGACGGCTCGATCAGCGCCGAGGACGCCCTCACGCAGGCGGCAGCGATCCTGCGCGATCACATCGGCCTCTTCGTCACCCTCGAAGGCGAGCCGGAGGCCGAGCCGGAGGAAGAGGAGGTGGATGCCGAAGTGCAGCGCATCCGCGAACTGCTGGCACAGCCAGTCGACGAGCTGGACCTCTCGGTGCGCTCGCACAACTGCCTGAAGGCCGCCTCGATCAAAAACATCGGCGACCTGGTGCGCCGTGAGGAAAACGAGATGCTCAAATTCCGCAACTTCGGCAAGAAGTCGCTTCAGGAGCTCATCGAAGTGCTCGACGATCGCGGCCTCCACTTCGGCATGGACGTGGAAAACTATGTCGAAGAGCAAGCGAGCGCCTGACGGCGCGGTTTAGGGTTGCGCGTTCGACGTTGCGCGTTCGGCGTTGCGCGTTTCCCTTAGAGCACCCCAAGCCCCGAATCCTGCACTCGAAACCGCACCGCCATGCGACACCAGAAAAAAGGCCACAAGATGGGGCGCTCGGCGCCGCACCGCAAGCGCACCTTGCAGGCCATGTCCCGCGCGTTGATCGACAAGAAGCGCATCCAGACGACCGTGCCGAAGGCCAAGGCGCTGCGGCCGTTCGTCGAGCCGCTCATCACGCGTGCCAAAGAAGACACCACGCACAATCGCCGTCAGGCGTTTCGCCACCTTCAGGACAAGGCTGCCGTGCGCGAACTCTTCGACGAGGTGGCCGTCGAGGTGGGCGACCGCCCGGGCGGCTACACGCGCATCATCAAACTGGGCCGCCGCACCGGCGACGGGGCCGAACGCGCCATGGTCGAACTGGTGGACTACGGCGGGGGGCAGCCCAAGACCGGCTCGGACCGCCGCCGCACGCGCCGTGGCAGCGGGGGAGGAGCCAGCCGCAGCCGCTCGACGCCCGCCGGGCCGCAGCCGGGCCGCAGCGAGCCGCAGCCGGAAGAAGAAGAGGAGCGTGCCGCTGCCGATGAGGCGACCCCCGCCGAGGGCGATGCCCAGCCAATCGGGGGGGGCGACGACCCGTCACAGCAGTCGCAGGGCAAGCCCGAGGCCGCTGCCACCGAAACGACCGACCAGCAGGAGTCCTTGGGCGGGGAAGAAAAAGCCTCCGTCGAAGCGCCGGTGCCCGAAGAGCAGAAGGAGCCCGTGCCCGACCGCACCGAGTCCAAAGACGAAGCCGCCGCTTCTGGCGAAGTCGCCGACACGGGCGAGGAGGCTGAGGAACCCGGCGGGGAAGAAGCGCCCGAGGAGGACGAAGCAAAGTCCTGAGCGTCGCGCTGCAAAAAACGAACGACAAGAGCCTGCTGGAGCGATCCGGGGGGCTTTTTCGGTTTCGGGGTGGGAACGGGGCGTGCCGGAGCGGCCTTCAAGCTGACCTGGGCGCTCCCCGTGCAGATGCAGCGTGAAGCGACCGCTGTCTGCCGCGCTGAGAGCGAAGCGCTCACGTATCCTTTGGAGTGACCTTTGGAGTGACCGCCGTCCGGAGGCTATGATCCAGGCGTCCGCTGTGTTGGAGAAGACCGACCTCGACGTCGAGCCGGTCTTCGAGAAGAAGCTCCAGGAGCTGCTGGAGGAATGCCGCGCGCACCTGCCGGCGGTGGAGGAAGACCTCATTCGCCGCGCCTTTCGCCTCTCCTACTGGGCGCACCGCAACGACTGGCGCGCCAGCGGCGAGCGCTACATCAGCCACCCGCTCGAAGTGGCCACGCTCACCGCGCGCGAAGTCAGCTTCGACGACACCAGCGTGGCCGCCGCGCTTCTGCACGACGTGGTTGAGGACACCGATCTGTCGCTCGACTTCATCCGCGCGGAGTTCGGTACCGACATGGCCGCGCTCGTCGACGGGCTGACCAAGATTACCGGGGTCTTCGAGAGCCGCGAGCTCAGCCAGGCCGAGAACGTGCGCAAGCTGATGCTCTCGATGGCGACGGACGTGCGCGTGATCCTCGTCAAGTTTGCCGACCGCCTGCACAACATGCGCACCATCGAGGCGCTGCCCAAGCCCAAGCGCCTCAAGATCGCTACCGAGACGCGCGACCTCTTTGCCCCGTTGGCGCATCGCTTCGGCCTCTTCAAGATCAAGAGCGAGCTGGAAGACCTCTGCCTCAAGATCATCGAGCCGCAGCGCTACTACGATATCGTCAAGGACCTGCGCGCGACCAAAGAGGAGCGCCAGGACTACATCGCCTCCTTCATCGCTCCGCTCAGGGAGCATCTCGAAGAGCACGGCTTCGACTTCGAGATCTACGGGCGGCCCAAGCACATCGCTTCCATCGACCGCAAGATGCGGCGGCAAGAGAAGCCGCTGGAGGAGATCTACGACCTCTTCGCCATTCGCATTGTGCTCCAGTCGGAAGGGCGACAGGGCAAGGAAGACTGCTGGCGCGTCTACTCGGTGGTCACGGACCTGTACCGCCCGATGCCCGAGCGCTTCCGCGACTTCATTTCCGTCCCGAAAAGCAACGGCTACCAGAGCCTCCACACCACCGTCGTCGGGCCGGAGGGGCGCAAGGTGGAGGTGCAGATTCGCACCCAGGAGATGCACGAGATTGCCGAGCGGGGCGTGGCGGCGCACTGGAAGTACAAGGAAGGCGAAGGCGGCGACCAGGAGATGGACCAGTTCCTCGACTGGGTGCGCGACCTGCTGGACAATCCCGAGGCCAACGAGGCCACCGAGTTCGTCAAAGAGTTTCGCCTCAACCTCTACGACGAAGAGATCTACGTCTTCACCCCCCAGGGCGACCTGATGACGCTGCCCAGCGGGGCTACGCCGGTGGACTTCGCCTTCAAGGTGCACACCGAGGTGGGGATGCAGTGCATCGGGGCAAAGGTGGGCGGGAAGATGGTGCCGCTCTCGCAGGAGCTCAAAAGCGGCGACCAGGTCGAGATCATCACCTCCCAGAAGCAGTCCCCCAGCGAAGACTGGATGAACTTCGTCGTCACGCACAAGGCGCGCAGCCGCGTGCGCCACTGGGTGAACCGTGAGCGCCGCGAGGCTGCCGAGCTGGGCCGCGAGGCGTGGGAGAAGAAAGCCCGGCGTGCCGGCGTCGAGATTTCGGATCAGGACCTCCAGGAGGCCGCCCACGAACTGAAGTTTCCCGACCTCCAGCAGATGTTCTACGAGATCGGGAGCGGCCTCTTCGAGCCACAGGAGATGATCGACCACCTCAAGCAGGAAACCCCGAGTGAAGCGTTCTCCGACGAAGACGACGCCGAGTCGCTGCGCCTGCGCTACGAACAATTTCTGGATGACGCGCAGGATACCGGCCAGCCGGCGCTGAAAGTGGACGGCGAATTGCACACCGACCTGGCCACCAAATACGCCAACTGTTGCAATCCCATCCCCGGCGACGAAGTGTTCGGCTTCATCTCCAAGACGGGCACGATCAACATTCACCGCACCGGCTGCCGCAACGCCTCGAACCTGCTGACCAACCAGCCGGATCGCATCGTGCCGGTGGAGTGGAGCCGCCAGAAAGACGTGCAGTTCGTCGCTCCCCTGCGCGTGACCGGCAAGGCCCGAAAGGGCCTCGTGCGTGACCTCACGACGACCCTGTCGAACACGCTCGACACGGACATCCGCTCGATTACCGTAGACACCGACGACGGCATCTTCGAGGGCACGGTCGTCATCTACGTGACGGGGCTGGATCACCTGCGCCGCGTGATCGACCGCCTGCGCCGCGTGGACGACGTGCACGGCGTGCAGCGGTTCGAGGAATAGCGCTTCGCGCAGAGTCCGGGGGTCCGGGTTGTGGCGCAGAGAACTCCAAACCCTGAACCCGAAACCCCGAACGGCGCGTGTAGCGCGCGGCTTGCATCCGCCCCGAAGGAGCCGTTATACTGCGCGTCACAGTCTGGTCGCATTTCCGCGCCTTCCTGCGCGGGCGACCGGCACGACGTTCCCTCCGCACGCGCCGACCGACCGCATCCGCTCCCCTGCCCCCATGCCTGAACGAACCAAGACGCTTACCAAAAAAGACGTGTCCCGGCAGGTCGCCGAGCAAATGGACGAGCCGATCTACCAGAGCGAAGAGTGGGTTAGCGCCGTCCTCGACGCGATGGGCGACTTGCTGATTGAAGCGGACCCGGAGGTGCGCATCGAGCTGCGCGGCTTCGGCGTCTTCGAGGTGAAGAAAACGAAGGCCAAGCCGAAGGCTCGTAATCCCAAGACCAACGAGACGGTCTTCATCCCGAGCCGGCGCAAGACGCACTTCAAGCCCAGCAAGCGTCTCAAGGATGTGCTTCAGGTTCCTCTGCGCGCGCACGGCTATGCAATCCCCGAGGGCAGCGCCGACAAGCACCTCGAAGACGTGCCTCTCGACACCGTCGCCGCCGACGGCACGCCGCCCCGCGCCGACGGCCATGCCGATGAGGACCCGGCGCCCCCCGACGCCGGTGCCTCGACGTCCGAGACCCGGCCGGCGTAGCGTCCGTGACGGCCGACCGTGGACGGCGAACTGCCGCTTCTTGGGCTTTGGAGACTGCGCTTGGCGCAGGGACGTTGCTTCACAGCCTTCACGCACCCGTGCCCTACGCATGACGCAGCAGCAGCCACGCGGGCGCGTCGTGGGCCTCGACCACGGGACCCAGCGCATCGGGCTGGCCGTGGCTGATCCGTTGCGGCTCTTCGCGCAGCCGGTGGGGGCCGTACCGCCCGGCGAGGTCGTCGGGCGTCTGGAAGAGATCGCCGAAGGGGAGGGACTGGCGGCGCTGGTCGTCGGTTGGCCGCTCCTGCCGAGCGGGGAAGAGGGCAAAGCGGCCGAGCGCGTAGCGGCCTTCATGGAGGAGCTTCAGGCCGCCTTCCCCGAGGCGCGCGTGGAGCGCCGCGACGAACGTCACACCTCCGAGATGGCAAAAGACACGATCCGCGAGGTAGGGGAACGCCGCAGCGGCGAGCCGCTTTTCGAGAAAGAGCGCGTGGACGCCGCCGCCGCCGCGCTGATCTTGCAAGACTGGCTGGACGCGCAGAGCGGGTAGGTGTGTTGTGAGTTTGCAGGCGTGTAGGTTGGCGGGCGCGCGTCGAACTGAAACGATCCACAACTCACGAACCGGCGAGCGTAGCAAGCGGGCGGCCCACGAAAATCCATCTACGAACCGGTGCGCTGCTTCTCGGCGTCGAGCGCCCGATGAGCGATGGCGCAGCCCAGGTCCGGCGCGTTGCCCCAGGCGCGGTTGTTGAGCGCGAGGTTGAGGATGGTGCCGTGCGCCTCTGCCTGGAAGAGGAGCGCTGCCGCGTCGTCGACCATGTCGCGCGCCTGCGGCGTGTCGCTCAAGGACGGCACGGGCGCGTCGAAGGGGTGCGCCTGGGCGTAGGCGTCGGCGTACTTCGTGTCCCGCGGCGTGAGCAGGCGGCAGACGGCCTCGCCGTTGGCAGCGGTGAAACGCTCGCCCGCCATGCGCCACTGGCGGCGGATCATCGGGAGCCACGTCCAGTGGCTGAACACGAAGCCCAGCCCGGCCTCCGCCAGAAAGTCGAAGTAGCCGGGCGTCAGCAGGTGCCCCGAGCGCAATTCGACGTGCGCCTGGGGGCCTTCGCCGGCGAGCCGGTCGAAGAAGGTCGCCAGCGCCTCCACGTTCTCTCCGGGGGGCGGGCTGCCGGCTTTGCGCTGGTACTCCTGCTGGTAGATCACCCCCACCGCGCGTTTGCCCAGCACCTCGCCGAGCGGTTCCAGGAAGCGCGTGCGGCAGCCCTCCGCGTCGAGGAAATCCGGGTTGTCTGCGAAGTCGCCGCCGCGCCGCAGCGTGCGGGCGAAGTACATCTGCGGGGCTTTCACCAGAAAGCGCGCTTCCGCCGGGGCGAACTGAGCGTAGCGCTCCAGCGCCCGGTAGTTCGACGACGGTTCGCCATTCTCCTTCAGCAAGGGACGGTAGAAAGTGAAGTCGACCTCCAGCACCTCAAAATGCTCGAAGTAGTCGCGCACCGATTCCACCGGCACTTTTTCTTCCCGGAAGGTCTCACCGCCGAGCGTGCGCTTGCTGCTGGAGGTCTTCGTAGCGTAGCGCGCGGGATAGACCTGCCCGATCCATCCGGCGTAGCGGTCGCTGGCGGTCCCGAAGCGCACTCCAGGCCGCATGCCGCGAAAGTCGTAGCGCTCCACCCGCTCGCGGCGCTCGTGGAGCGGTTGGGGGGCTGGCGTTTCGGGGGCTGGGTTTTTCGACATCAGCAGGCGGCATCCTGTTTCCAGTGTTCAACTTCCTGATGGGCCCTCATCTGCGCTGCAGTTCTTGGCGCGTCTGGTGAAAAGAGAGGTACGCCCCCAACGCCACGAACACGTAGTAGCCCAGGAAGCGCCACACCAGCAGCGTCGGCGCCATCAGGGCCTTCGGCATGAGCGGGCCGAAGAAGAGGGCATACAGCCCTTCGATCCCGCCGGCCCCGCCGGGCGTGGGCATCAGCAGGCTGCCCATGTGGAGCGCCGCCGAGCGTAGCGTCGCCAGCACGACGTCGAGCGCCGGGTACACGCTCCAGACGACGACCATGGCCAGGAGGTAGCGCCCCATCCACATGCCGATGGTCAAAAGGAAACTCTTGGCATAGAAGGCAGCCGGCTGCTCGCGCATCCGGTGGGCACGTTTGGAGAAGCGGGTGGCCTCTCGCACCACGCGGTGGCGAAACCGGCGCAGCGGCCGTAGGCTAAAGATCCGGCCGGCCAGACGCTTGAGCAGCTGAGGCCGAAAGAGGATGGCATAGCTGAACACGACGGCCCAGACGAGCATCCCGGCAAACGCGGCGAAAAACGTCCAGTGCCCAAAGCCGTAGGCCACATCGGGAAAGACGTTGAAAAACGACGACGCGCCCAGCAGCAGCGGGATCGAGAGGGCGAACCAGAGCTGGTCGAGCACCATCGAAAAGAGCATAAACGCCGACGCTTCGCCCACCGAAATGCCCTGGTCGCGCGCCAGGTAGACGATGGCGACCGGCCCGCCGCCGATGGCCGTGGGCGTGAGGTTGGAGAGGAAGTCCCAGGCGATCTGTCCGCGCACGCCCTCGGCCAGCCCCAGGCGCCCGCCCGAAATGAACCGAAAGCGCGCGCCTCCGAAGAACACGCGCAGCGCCGTCACGCCGCACGCCCCGGCCAGCAGCCACGAGTTTGCCGAGCGCGCGAACGTCCAGAATGCCTCCGGCTCGAAGGTAGACGCCGCCACGGCGCCCAGCGCGCTCAGACTCAGCAGCAGCGGCCAAAAAGGGCGCAGCCCACTGCCGCCCCGCGCCAGTTTGTCATCCGAAGGAGGAACCGAGCCGGGGTCGTCGCCCGCGCGTTCATCGCCGGAAGGGGCGTCGTGGTCTACTGGGGCCGCAGGCGGAGCGGGGTCGGGCGAAGGCGCGTCGGGCATGAAGCGGGCGGGGCCGGACGAGCCGGCGGTGGCTCGCTGTTGGAAAAAGAAAAAGCGCCAGCATTTTACTATAAACCCGGCGGGGCCGCCGCTGTTCGGCCTGGCAAGGCCGCTCTGAAAAAACTTCCCGCCTCCTCGCAAGTTGAGGCAGAACCGATCGTGCCCGCTTCGGCCCCCTCTCGGAGAACGCCGCGCGATGCCCGCCGCCGACTTGCACATGCACACCACTTGCTCCGACGGCCGGCTCCCCCCGGCGGCGCTGGTGCAGAAGGCTGCCGAGTACGGTCTGGACGTGCTCGCTGTCACCGATCACGACACGATTGACGGCGTGGCCGAGGCGCAGGAGGCGGGCCGCGCCTGTGGCGTGCAGGTCGTGCCGGGGGTGGAGCTGAGCGTGACCGTTCGTCACGACCGCCCCAGCAGCGCCCCGCCCAGTGGGGAGGAAGTGCCCTCGGGGGCCGACGGGGGCGCGGAGGGGAGCGAAGAGATCCACCTGCTGGGCTACGCCTTCGACCCGGGCCACGAGGGCCTGCGCGAGCACCTGGCACGGTTCAAGGAGGTGCGCCGCGAGCGCGCCGGTCGTATGGCCGCGCGCCTCACCGAACTGGGCCACCCCCTCACGCTGGCCGACGTGGAGGCGCAGGCTGCCTCGGGCGGGGCCGCGCTGGGCCGCCCGCACGTGGCGCAGGCGCTCGTTGCCGCCGGCCACGCCCCTTCTGCGCGCGCTGCCTTCGACCGCCTCATCGGCGACGGCAAACCGGCCTTCGTCCGAAAGCCGCGCTTCGATGCCGCCGAGGCGCTGGCCCTGCTGCACGACGCCGGCGGCATCGGCGCGCTGGCGCACCCCGGCGAGGGGACGACGGGCCGCACCTTTCGCACACTTCGGGAGGCCGGCCTCGACGCCGTAGAGGTCGTCCACCCATCCCATGACGACCGCCTCACCCGCTACTGGCGCCGCCGAGCCGCGTCCTGCGAGCTCCAGCAAACCGGCGGCTCCGACTACCACGGCCAGGACGAACACCTCGGCCGCTACACCGCCCCCGACGCCGGCTCGATTTTCGACTGACGATTGGCGATCTTCGACGGGGGGCAGACCGGCGGCCAATCTCCGACGCGCAATCTGAAATTTTCAATTTCCCATGCCGCATCGTCTCGAAGGTCACCTCGACGCTGAGAAGTATCGCTTCGGCCTCGTCCTCAGCCGCTTTAACGACGCCATCGGCGAGCGCCTGCTGGACGGCACGCTCGACGCCCTCCGCCGCCACGGCGCGGACATTGAAGGCAACGTGACGGTGGCACGCTGCCCCGGCGCGATGGAGCTGCCGCTGGTGGCGCAGAAGATGGCCGAGACAGGCGACTACGACGCCGTCGTGTGCCTCGGCGTCGTGATTCGCGGGGCCACCTCGCACTACGACCTCGTCACCCGGGGCGCCACCAGGGGGGCGAGCCGGGCTGCCCTCGACACCGGCGTGCCCGTCCTCTTCGGCGTCGTCACGACCGACACCATCGAGCAGGCCATCGAGCGCGCTGGCACGAAGGCGGGCAACAAGGGGGCCGACGCCGCCGAAGCCGCCATCGAAATGGCCGACCTCATGCAGCAAATCGGGTAAGCGCCCGGCAACGCGTTGCCCGGTTTTCGGGAAAGCGTTGCTGCGGAGTAGTTGCAATGTGAGAGCGGTGGAGATTCCTGCCGACTCTGCTTGAACCCTCTGCAAACCGTGAACGGGAGGGCTGAAAAATGGTAAACGCGTAAGCAGAAAATACCCACGACGCCTCTCCGGAGGCGCCGACTCGCCGCGTTCGTCTAGTGGTCCAGGACGCCGGCCTCTCACGCCGGTAACACGGGTTCAAATCCCGTACGCGGTACCGCAGCCCGCTCACGCACGCCTCGTCCGCCCTGGGGGACGGGGCTTTTTTTGATTCGGCACGCCGTTTGAAGCGCTTTCTCACCAGCCTGAAAAGAAACCCATCAATCATGGCGGAAAGAGGCGAAAAGCGCGCCTCTGCGCCGCGTGCGGATCGGTCCGGCGCGGGGTGAGGGGCCGCCGCAGCAGGGGGCCGGCTCGAAGAATGCGCCCTCCTGCTTACGCCCCGCATGTATCCTCGCCTGTCTGTACAGTCTGGGACGAGGATCGTTTTTTCTTCCGCTTCCGCTGGCTGCTTCCTTCCTATGGCGCTGGACCCCGATACGCCCCTGCTGGACGGTCGCTTCGTCATCGAGCGCGCGCTTGATGAGAATCCGGTGCCGTTTACTACGACTTACCGCGGACGCGACACTGAGAACGAAGTAGCCGCCGTTACCATCGTCGAGTACTTTCCGCGCGCCCTGGCCGGGCGCTCCGCCGACGGATCGGTCGCGCCCCGGGAGGGGCAGGCCGAGACGTTCCGGCAGGGGATGAAGTACTTTCGCAAGGAAGCAAAGGTGCTCCGCGAAGCGGTCCACCCCAACCTGACGCGCGAGCTCGAAGATTTCGAGGAAGGGGGCACGGCCTACCGCGTGAGCGCTCGCCCGGGGGGCGCTTCGCTGGCCACGGCATTGGAAAAAAAGGGGGGCCGCATTTCCGAGCGCGCTGCCGTCACGGTCATGCAGCCGGTTTTGAAGGCCCTCCACGCGCTACACCGCCAAGGGCTGCTCCACGGCGGCGTCTCGCCGGAGGCCGTTTACCTCACCGAGAGCCGCGAGGTGCTGCTCGGGAGCTTTCGCGGCGCGCAAATGCAACTGGCGCGCAAGACCGGCGCGCTCGATCAGGTCACGATTCCCGGCATCAGCCCTGCCGAGCAGTACGCCCCAGACGGACGCCGGGGCCCGTGGACGGACGTGTACGCGGCGGCAGCCACCTTCTACCGGGCGGTGGCCGGCCGGCCTCTTCCCGAAGCCCACGCAGGGTCGCTCGCTGAAGAAACCGTCGCCGAACACCTCCGACGTGCCGACACGTTTTCGAAGGCGGTCCGGCGCGTGCTCGAACGCGCTCTGGCGCCGCGCCCGCGAGGCCGCTTCCAGTCGGCCCAGGCGTTCGCCGAAGCGCTGGCGGACCCGGCGAAGCGGCCGGGCGAGCGCGACGACGACGAACCGTCGCGGCAGCCCGCCCCGGCTGACGCGCCGGCCTCATCCGGTTCGCAGACGGAGGCTTGGGGACCGGCCTCGATGGCGGCTGCGGCGGCCGAGGCCATTCAGGAAGACCGCGAGCGGGCATCGCGCGGGGCCGAGCAGGCGAAAGAGCCGGATGCTCCCCCCGAGCCGGGACGCGTGGAGGAAGCGGACCCGGACGACGGCGAAGCGCCCGGTGCCGAAGAACAAGGCCGCGAAGGCCGAGGTCGGCGCCGCCCCGCTACCCTCGCGGCGGCGGCCCTGCTGGTCGTGCTGCTCGGCGGGGCCGCTTTGATGTTCACCGGCGTGCTGGACAGCACGGCCGGAAGTGCCAACCGCGACGCCGACGTGGATGGCCCGGCGCGCTACGAGCGGTTGCGTGCGGAGTACGAGCGGCTGCGTGCGGAGGGGGACTCGCTGCTCGAACAGGCCGACTACCGCGCCGCTCGGCAGCGCTACCAGCGCGCACAGCAGGCGCGCCCCCGTACCGAGACGGGCGGCTACGTGGACAAGCGCCTGCGCGAGATTGAGCGGCGGCAGGCAGCCCGTCAGAAGAAAAGATACGAGCAGGCCATCCGGCAGGGCGACTCCCTGCAGGCGCAGGCGCGACAGCAGGCGGGGGAGGGAAACGACCGGGCGGCCGGCGAGCTGTACGCCCAAGCTTCCGAGGCGTACTTGGCGGCCCTCCAGCACCGCCCCAACGACTCCCTCGCGCTGGCGCGGACGCGGCAGGCCAGCGCCCGGTCGGCTTCAAGCGGCGTGGACGAGAAAGGCAACGCCAGCGACGAGAACCCGTTGTGCTCGATCTGCGGGCAACGTCACGAACCGGGGTTCCACGACCGCGCGGCTCAGATGTATCGTTCGCAGGCGCAGGAGGCGTTTCAGGACGAAAACTACACCGAGGCACGCCGCCAGTACCAGGGCCTTCTCGATCACAAGCCGGACGACGCGGCCGCCAGACAGAAAATTGAAGAAATCGACGCGCTCATCAGCGAGACGGACCGGCAGGAGCAGTTTCAGCGCTACCGCCGTCGCGGAAACACGTTCTTCCAAAAAGGCAACCTCACCGAGGCGCGGCGCGAGTACCAACTGGCCCTCGACGTGCAGCCCGGCGACAGCGCCGTGACCCGCCGCCTCCAGACCATCGAGGAGCGGCTGGCCCGCCGGCAAAAGCAGCAGGAGCAGTACCAGCGCCACCGCGATGAGGGCGACACCTTCTTCGAAAACGAAGAGATGAAAAAAGCCGCCCGAAGCTATGAGAAAGCCCTCGAATACCGCCCCGAGGACAGCTACGTGCAGGAGCGCCTGAAAGAAGCCCGCCGGCTGGCCGCCGCTGCCAAGAAGAAGACCCGCCGGCAGAACGACGACCGCACCGAGAAGGACGTATACGAACACCCCGACGAGCAGCCGAAGATCGCGGGCGGGTTGAAGGCGCTCGTTCAGGAGGTTTCCTACCCAAACCGCGCGCGGAGGGAGGGGGCCGAGGGCAAGGTTTTCCTGCGCGTCACCGTTGGGACCAACGGAGCGGCCGAGCGCGTCGAGGTCATCCGGAGCAGCATCGAGTTCGGTGCGCCCGAGGAGTCCGTAGAAGCGGCTCGAAACGCCGAGTACGAGCCGGGCCGCGTAGACGGAAAGCCGGTGCGCGCGTACAAGACCGTCATGATTCCTTTCCAGCTCAGGTAGACCCTCGGAGCCGAAGGGACCGGACCGGCGACCCGGCGGCGACCGGCCGGTCAGCGTGTTTCAGTCCGCTCGCGCCGGGGGGCGGCCTCGCCGTTGCTCTGCGCAGGCGTGCGCGGCGCGCGAGTGGTCAGCATTCGCCCGCGCCACACGCTTCGGAGGACGACCAGCGCCACCAGGGGGAAGGCGGCCGCATGCAGGTCCTGCGGCCACAGCGGCCAGCCGACGGCCAGGAGGAGCGCGGCCGCGCCGACGGCCAGCAGGTAGCCGCGCGTGAGGCGCCCGCCTCGCCTCGCCAGCAGGGTCCCGGCAAGGAGAAGATGCGTCGGCCACATCCAGACGACGTTTAGGTTCTGGCGTGTGACTTCGTGGTCGGAGAGAAAGGCCAGAAACCAGACCACCACGCCCCCGGCGCCCACCCCTCCGAAGAGCAGCACGTCCGGCCACGCCAAGGGCGGGCGGCCCCGTGCCCAGCGCTGCCCCGTCAGCGCGGCCCCGGCGGCGAAGAGCGCCCACGCGAGGACCGTCACCCACGGGAACGCCGCCTGCGCCGGGAACTGCGCGCCTTTCTCCCAGAAGAGCGTGTCGGTGCGTGTCACGAGCGGCCGGCGGCGATCCGCTCCGGTACCCACCGTGGCCCCGGCGAAGCCTTCCATCAGGTACTCCGGCAGAAACATCGCCTCCCTGGGGACGGCTGTGCGCTCGGTGGGCAGCCCCAGCGCCAGGTCGAAGCCGAAGTCCAGCAGCGGCATCCCGGCCACGAAGCGGTCGAGGTGCTCGCGAAACGAGCGTCGCGGCAGCGTCGCCTTCTCGAGGCGCAGCCGCGTCCCGAGCGCGTCGCGCAGGGCATCGCGGATACGCGTGGCGCAATTGTCGAAGAGGAAGTCGTACTCGTAGGCGCGGTTCTCGGGGCGCGTATTCCATTCCAGGAAGGCAAACAGCCGCTGCTCCTGCGCCGGCGTGAGGCGCAGCTCCTGCTCGATGACGGGCCGCCCGAGCCGCTGATACTTTCGCAGAAAGGGCTGGAAGGGCGCTGCGACGAGGAGGTAGGTGAGCTGCCCGTAGACGAATTTCGGAATGAAGTATGGCTCGCGGAAGTTGTACGTGCCGTAGTTGTAGGTGCGGTCCAGTCCCCGCGCCGGGTCGCGCACGCGCAGGGCGCTGTGGCCGAAAGCGGAGGCGGGGCTGCCGCCGGGCAAGATCGTGAGGAGCGAGACGTGCGCCCGGCTTGAAAGCGGCGGCGCGTCGGCGGCCTGGGGCGGCGCATCGGCGGCAGAGGCCCCCTCGGGTTGCGTGCCCCCGGGGTGCGTGCCCCCGGGTTGCGCGCCCGCAGACTCGGCGCCGGCGATGCAGGCGAAAAGGGCGAGCGCGAAAAGCAGGCGGCGCATCGGCGGGCCGGCAGCGGAGAGGGAGAATCTATCAGCGCTCAATGCCGTTGATAACAAAGAGGTTTCCAAAAGACAGTGGACCACGGACAGCGGACGGCCGTGCTCGGGCTGCGAAGATTGCGGGGAGAACGGCAGTCTGCCGCCCGCCGTCTGCGGTTCCAACGACTTCTGCACAGCACGACGCGCGTCGTTTCTGTGAGCATCTCCACCAGCGAAAGCGTTGCCGAAGACGGCCGGCGCTGGAGCCGCACGCGCCGCGCCCGCTTCGCCCTCTCAACGCTGCGCGAGAGGATCGACGAGCCGGCCACCGAGCTGCGCTACGAGAGCGAGTACGAGTTGCTGGTGGCCGTCATCCTCTCTGCCCAGTGCACCGACCAGCGCGTCAACGAGGTCACGCCCGCGTTCTTCGAGGCGTTCCCGAGCCCGCAGGCGCTGGCGGAAGCCACGCAAGAAGAGATCTTTCCCTACGTCCAGTCCGTCACCTATCCAAACAACAAGGCCGGCTACCTCGCCGAGATGGGCCGCCAAGTGGTGGACGACTTCGGCGGCGCGTTGCCCGAAACCATCGCCGGCCTGCGCGAGCTCCAGGGCGTGGGGCGCAAGACCGCGCAGGTGGTCGCCTCGGTGGCCTTCGAGATCGACGCGCTGCCGGTGGACACGCACGTCTTTCGCGTCGCCAACCGCCTGGGGCTCACTAAGGAAGGCGCCGACGCCGCCGACACCCCACGCAAGGTCGAGCGTCAGATCAAGCGCATCATCCCGAAGGCCGACTGGGGCGAGGCGCACCACCTCCTCATCCTGCATGGGCGCTACACCTGCACCGCGCGCAGCCCCGACTGCCAGCGCTGCCCGCTCACCCCCGCCTGTCGCTACTACGCGCGCAAGCAGCGCCTACCCGCTTCGCTCGATGGGCTCGACGCCGCGCAGGGCGCCTTCTTTTGCAACACCTGCGGGCGCTACTTCGACGCCCCCGCCGCGCACACCGACCGCTACGGCCAAGAGCAAACCGCCTGCCCCTCCTGCGGCTCGATGCAGGTCTTCGAGGCGGAAACCGGCGAGCCGACCAAGACCGTGCCCGATTATCGCGTTTAGCATTTCGGTGTTCGGGGGTTGAGGTGTTATCGTGTTGGGGGGAAGGCCTCGGCGCGAAGTGCGCCATCACACCTCCCCACCGCAACACTCGTCTCCAGCCACGCGCGCTCTTTTCGTCCTACGACGCCCCTCATGAAAAAGCACAAACGCCACGCCCTCATCATTCTCGACGGCTACGGGATGGCCGAAGACTCGTCCGTCAGCGCCATCGAGGCGGCCGATCAGCCGTTTCTGGAGGAGCTGTTTGAAAAGTATCCGCACGGCATGCTCGACGCCAGCGGCGAAGCGGTGGGCCTGCCAGCGGGGCAAATGGGCAACTCGGAGGTGGGGCATCTGAACTTGGGCGCCGGCCGCATCGTCCCGCAGGAGATCGCCCGCATCAGCCATGCCATCGAGGACGAGTCCTTCTTCGAAAATGAGGCGCTCGTCGGGGCCGCGCGCCACGCGAAGGAGCGCGATTCGACGTTGCACCTGATGGGCCTCTTCTCCGACGGGGGCGTGCACTCGCACATTACGCACCTCTTCGGGCTCTTGGAGCTGGCGCGGCGGGAAGGACTGGCGCCCGGGCAGGTCCAGGTCCACGCCTTTACCGACGGGCGCGACACCGACCCGCACGCCGGCGTGGATTACGTGCGCCGCTTCGAGAGCCGAGCCGAGGAACTCGGCGTGGGGCGCCTCGCCAGCCTCGCGGGTCGCTACTACGCGATGGACCGCGACGAGCGCTGGGACCGCACCGAGCGGGCGTACCGCCTCCTCACCGAAGGGCAAGGCCAGATGTTCGACGACCCCGAGGCGGCGCTGAAAGCCAGCTACGAGGACGACGTGACCGACGAATTCGTCGAACCGCGTGCTGTCGCGGGCGAGCAGCCGGTGGAGAACACGCGCGTGGAGGACGGCGACGCGGCGGTCTTCTTCAACTTCCGCGCCGACCGCGCACGCCAGCTTACCCGTGCTTTTACCGAGGAGGGCTTCGACGGCTTCGAGCGCGAGCGGCTGGAGGACTTTCACTTCGCCACCGTCTCGCCCTACGACAAGGAATTTAACGTGCCCGTGGCCTTCGAGAAGCTGGACCTGGAGCAGACAATGGGCGAGACGATATCGGAGCGCGGCGGAACGCAACTCCGCATCGCCGAAACAGAAAAATACGCGCACGTAACCTACTTTTTCAACGGAGGGCGCGAGGAGCCCTTCGAGGGGGAGCACCGCGAAATCATCGGCAGCCCCGGCGTGGCAACCTACGACGAAAAGCCGGAGATGAGCGCGCCCGAGGTGGCTCGTGCCGCTACGCGCCTGATCCGTGAGGAGATGCCGAATTTCGTCTGTCTCAACTTCGCCAATCCCGACATGGTGGGCCACACCGGCGACTTTGACGCGGCCGTCGCCGCCGTCGAGGCGGTGGACGCGGCGGCGAAGACGGTCATCGAAGCCGCGCGCGAGGAGGGGTACGGCGTGAGCGTCATCGCCGACCACGGCAACGCCGACAAGATGCGCAACCCCGACGGCAGCCCGCACACTGCGCACACGACTGCGCTCGTGCCGCATCTGCTCCTCTGCGACGACGTGGACCAGCCGCCGCGCGACGGCAAACTCGGCGACGTGTGCCCCACAATCCTCACGCTGATGGGCGAGGACGTGCCCGAGGCAATGACCGGTGAGGTGCTGGTTTCGCGATGCGTGGCGCATGGCGCGTGACGCGCATGCGCTTCAGACGTGCCGTTCAGGCCGTCCCGGAGGCATAGACGCTCGACGCGACTTTCAACGTCCGTCCTCCAGCAACCTCACGCGCACCACGCAATACGCACCACGCAACGCCATGCCAGACAGCATTGCCGTCGCCATCGTGCACGGCAGCGGCCAGAAGGAGCCCGACTTTGCCGAGGACGTCATCGCCGCGCTCGATGAGATGTTTCCCGCCGCACTGCCGGAGGAGAAGCGCGGCGAGGCCGAGCTCGAGATCGAACCCGTCTACTGGGCGGATCTGCCCCGCGAGCGCGAGGAAGAGGTCTGGGAGCGCGTCAAAGCCAGCGGCCCGATGGATCAGTTGGCGCTGCGGCGCTACATCTTCAACATCGCCGGCGACACGCTCGCCTACCAGCCCAGCCAGGGGCGGCGCGAGCTCTACCTCGCCGTTCACAAGGTCATGGCCGAGTCTTTCGAGAAACTCGCCGAGCGGGCCGGCCCCGAGGCGCCGCTGTGCGTGCTCTCCCACTCGATGGGCACTATCGTCACGCACAACTACCTCTACGACATGCAGCGCGGTTCAGAAGGCGTCATCGTCGAGGAAGACGGCGAAGGCGAGCTTCCCCAGCCCGAGACGCGCCTGGAGCGCGGCGAGACGCTCTCGCTCTTCGTAACCTACGGCAGCCCGCTGGCCATCTGGCGCCTGCGCTTTGGGGACGACTACAAGGCCATCCGCTTCCCCGGCAGCGCCGCCGAGGAGCTGTACCCCCAGCTCGAACCCCGCTGGCTCAACGTCTACGACGCCGACGACGTGATCGGCTACCCCATCGGCCGGCTCACCGACAGCTACGCCGAAATGGCCGAGCAGGGCTACCTCGAAGACCGCCAGCGCAACGTGGGGGCCTTCTGGAAAAGCTGGAACCCGCTCTCGCACAAAGGCTACTTCCGCGACGAAAGCTCGCTCGAAGAGCTGGCCGGCTACCTGGCGGGCGTCTGGCAGGGGGCCTTCGGGGAAGGGACCGGCGAGCGCGAACGGCAGGGCTCGTAGATCGTGGGTGGTGGATGGTTTTCAGCCCGCTGGCACGGCAGCGGGATAGACGTAGTCCAGCGAGCCGCAGGCAGGCGGATGTTCTACAATCCAGCGAGCCCAAACAATCCAGCGAGCCCAAGCGAGCGGACTAAACGCGCTCACTCGATGCGCAGCTCGATGGGCAGGCGCGCCTGCGCCGTCCCGTGCTGGCGAGCCAGCGAGCGCAGGAAGCGGCGCTGCTTGATCAACGCGCGCTCGGCAGCGGAGGGGGTCGCCTGCGTCCAGATGCGCACCGCTTGCGCGCTGGCGCTCTGCACGAAGCGCTCGAAGAACGATTCGGCGCGCGGGTACGTCGTTACGCTCACGCTTGCGGCGTCCAGCCCCGCCTGGCGCGCGGCGACGGCAAGCGCGTCGTCGAGCGTGCCGAGTGTGTCCACGAGCCCGACGCGCTTCGCGTCCGCGCCGCTCCACACGCGGCCCTGCGCGACGGAGTCCACCTCGGCAGTCGTAAGCGCCCGGCTGGCGGAGACTTCTTCGAGAAAGTGCTGGTAGGTGGTGTCAATGGAGCGCTCCAGAAGCCGGCGCTCCCGAGAAGAGAGCGGGCGCGCGAGGCTCCCGAGGTCGGCTACGGGGCTGGTCGCCACCTGGTCGAAGGTGACGCCGAGCTCGTCGTTGAAAAACGAGTTGGCGTTGAAGAAAACCCCGAAGACGCCGATTGAGCCGGTCAGCGTCGTCGGATTGGCCACGAGCGTGTCGGCAGCGGTGGCGAGCCAGTAGCCCCCGGAGGCGGCGTAGTCGCCCATCGAGACGACCATCGGCTTCTCGCGGGCCGTCAGGGTGGCCTGGCGGCGCATCGCCTCGCTGGCCGCGGCCGAGCCGCCCGGCGAGTTGATCCGCAGAACCACCGCGTCGGCACTTTCGTTTTCGCGCGCTTCGCGCATCGCCTCGGCGAAAGTCTCGGAGCCGACTTGCGCGGGCGTGTTGCCGAAGTTGAAGTCGTCCGGCGACTCGCCGCTGATGATCCGGCCGTCGGCGTAGACGACGGCCACGCGCCCGCCGCCCGTCTCCAGGCCCGCTTCGGAGCGCGGGACGCGCGCGTAATCCGACAGCGACACGTCTTCGAGCTCTTCGCCGGTTTCCATTCCCAGGCGTTCGCGCCATGCGCCCTTCACCTCGTCGCGGTGGCGGAGACCGTCGATGAGGCCCGCCTGTGCGGCATTCGCGGACGTCAAGATGGCGCCCTGCTGGGTGAGGTCGCGGAGAGCGCTGGTGTCGCGGTCCCGCCCGGCGGCGACGGCCTGGAGAAACTGCGTGTTCTGCGTGTTGAGCACTTCCGTAAGCTGCTCACGGTTGGGAGCGGAGAGGTCGTCGCGGATGAGCGGCTCGACGGCGCTTTTGTAGGTGCCGGCGCGCACGACCTGCGGCTCCACCCCCAGCTTCTCAAAGGTGCCCTGGTAGAAGGAGACGCTGGTGACGAAGCCGTTAAACTCGAAGGGCGCCTGCGGGGCGGCGAAGACGCTGTCGGCGGCGGTGGCCAGGAAGTATCCCTTCTCCCCCATTCCGAAGTCGGCGGCGGAGGCGATCACCGGCTTGCCGCTCTCCTGCCGGAACTGCTGGAGGGCCTGGCGCACCTCCTGGAGCGTCGCCCAAGGGGCCGAGACCCCTTCCAGCTCCAGCCACACGCCCTGCACGCGCTCGTCGGCGGCGGCCTTCGCCAGCGCGCCCGTCACGTCGCGCAGGTCGGTAGTAGACGACTCGTCCCCGAAGGCCCGCGCGAAAGGATTGTCGGGCGCGGTCTCGGGGATGGCGCCGGAGAGCTCCATCCGCAACACCGACCCGTCCTCGACGCCGGGCGTCTCGCTGCCGCCCGCCGAGAGCGCCACGGCGAAGACCACAAGAAAGAGCAAAAAGAAAATCAGACCCAGCGCGACGAGCGCTCCGAGCGCGCTGGCAGCGACGTTGGAGAGAAAACGCATTTTCCGAGGAAAGGGAAGGAGTCGAGAAGAGGGCGTGCATTGGTGTCCCCAGGACCCTTGCGTACTGCACTGGTGGGGAAAATGATACGGCCCGGTGTAAAATGCCGAAAGGGCGGGGGCTCGTGCAAGGGGGCGCAGAAAATCCGTCGGCCATTTCCCGCTGCCCCTCGTCCCGGACAAATGTTAAAGGCTCTGCAAACGTGGCCCGAAGAGCCGCTGAAGGCGCCTGTGCGCCCCTCAGGGCTTGTACCCGTGCTGAAACCACGGCGAAGAGGGGCGGTTTGTTTTGCAGCGCTGCCGGACATACGTTCCGCCAGTGCCGTTCGCATATGTGCCGCCTCGCCTCTTTCGTAGAGGCTTCCCCCGAGCTCTTTTCACTGCATCTAAGCCCGGGCGTCGTTCTATGAGCACCGACGGCAACACGCAGGAGGAGGCTCGCTCCGGCTCTGACTTGACCGGGCGGGAGCAGCGCATTCTGCGGTTTATCACCGAGCGCTTTATCGAGACCGCGAGGCCGATTGGGTCGCGCTCGCTGGCGCGAGAGCATCCCGAGATCGACCTCAGCCCCGCGTCGGTGCGCAACACGATGAGCGATCTGGAGGCCCGTGGCTACCTCGACCAGCCGCACACCTCCGCCGGGCGAATGCCCACCGAGCGCGGCTACCGTGCCTTCGTAGACGAGCTGATGGAGCGCCCCGAGCTCGACGCCGCCGAAAAGCGCGCCGTGCGCGTGGTGCTCACCCAGCGCCTTAGCGACGTGGACGACCTCCTGCGCGAGAGCTCGCGCCTGCTGGGCCAGCTGACGAACCTGCTGGGCGTGGTTCTCAGCCCGCGCCTCTCGACGAGCGTGCTGGAGCGCCTGGAGCTGGTCCCGCTGGCGGCTGGGCGGCTGATGTTCGTCCTCAGCGTGCGCGGCGGCTTCGTCAAGACGCTCGTGCTGGAGGCGGAAGCCGAAGGCGACCTGCGCCGCCACGACTTGAGCCGCATCGTCTCGATCCTCAACGAGCGCCTCGGCGGGCTGACGCTCGCGGAGATCCGCCGCACCTTCCGCGAGCGCACCGGCGACCTGGCCGGCGACAGCAAGAGCGACCCTGCCGGCGTGGTACGCCTGATGCACGACGAGGCGGCGCTGCTCTTTAGCGAACCCGCCGAGGGACGCCTCCTGCACGGCGGCACGCAGGGCCTGATGAACCAGCCGGAGTTCCAAGAGGCCGACGACCTGCGCGCCCTCATCGAGATGATGGAGGACGAAGACCGCGTCGTGCGCCTCCTCGAAAAGGTGGCCGATCCTTCCCCCGACGCGGACGAAGCGCCCCGCGCCGACGCGCCCGCTTCCCATAGCGACCCCACCTCTGACGACGCGCTCCTGGGCGGGGCGTCCCTTCAGGAGGACGTGCAGGCACTCGTGAGCATCGGGAGCGAGCACCGCGAAGCCGACGCGGCGCGCGCGGCGGAGCGCTATTCCATAGTCACATCGCACTTCCTGCGCGGGGAGGCGGTGGGCACCGTCGGCGTGCTGGGGCCTACGCGCATGGACTACGGTCGCGTGATGGCCCTCGTCGAAAACGCTGCCCGCCTGATGAACCGGCCCGGCGCGTAAGTCGTGGCTGGGGGGCCGCCGGGGGCGCTCTCTTTCCGCGCTGCCGCTCCTCATTTTGTCTGATTCACTTCGTTTTGTCTGATTCACTTCTCTCCGACCTCCTTCGCCCCTTGACGAAATCCGCCGCGAACCGCGACACGCCGAACGCCGATCCGGAAACGCCCGCTCCGCCTGCCGAAGACGCTGCCGCCGAAGACGCTACCTCCCCCGACGGCCCCCCGAGCGACGCCGCCCGTCAAGAAGCGGCCGGTGAAGAGGAAGGCGAACCGAACGGGCAGTCCGAGAACGGGAAACAGGAAGAACCGGCTACCGAGGTGGAGGCGCTCCGCGAGGAACTGGAGGCGCTCCGCGAGGAGCAGAAGGAGACCAACGACCGCCTCCTGCGCACCGCCGCCGAGCTGCAAAACGTGCGTCGCCGCGCCGCCAAAGAGCAGCGCCGCCGCGCCACGCAAGCCCGCGCCTCGGCGCTGCGGCCCATGCTGGAGGTGCTCGACGACCTGCAGCGCGCCCTTGCCGCCGCCGATGACGACGCGGAGGGCGACGAAACCGGCGATGCCTTCGAGTCGCTGCGGAGCGGCATCGGCATGGTCGAGAACAAGTTCGAGAGCGCGCTGGCGGGGCTGGGCGTCGAGCCTATCGCGGCGGAGGGGGAGCCCTTCGACGAAACCCTCCACGAGGCGATGATGCAGCAGCCTGCCCCCGAGGGCACCGATCCCGGCACCGTGCTGGCAGAGATCCGTCGCGGTTACCGCATGGAAACCTCAGATGAGGAGGAGGAGCGCGTCCTGCGTCACAGCCGCGTGGTTGTCGCGGTTGCGCCCGAAGAGGAGTCCGGCGCCGCTGAAGAAGACCACGAGGAAAACGGATCTGCCGACGAATGACCGTCCCGACGAGTGACCGTCTCGACGAATGACCGTTTCGTAGATGGTAGATGGTTTGGGCGAGCCAGCCGCGTTGCCAAGCAAAAACCATCGACCATTCACTGTTCACCAACTCACCGACCATGCCCGCTGACTACTACGACGTGCTCGGCGTCTCGCGCGACGCTTCAGAGGAGGACATCCGAAGCGCCTACCGCGAGAAAGCGATGAAGCACCATCCTGACCGCAACCCCGATGACCCCGAGGCCGAGAAGAAGTTCAAGCAGGCCGCCGAGGCGTACGAGGTGCTGGGGGACGCCGAGCAGCGCCAGCGCTACGACCGCTTCGGCCACGCGGGGGTGGGCAACGGCGCCGGCGGCGGAGGGCGCGGGCGCGGACGCGGCGACTTCCGCGACGTGGAGGACATCTTCGAGGCGTTCGGCGACATCTTCGGTCAGTCCCGGCGCGGCAGGCGCGGCGGTGGGGCCGGCTCCATTTTCGAAGAGATGTTCAACCAGGCGCGGGGAGGCCGGCAGAGGCGGGGGCGTGGGCGCCAGAGTGGGCAGCCGGGATCGAACCTGCGCGTGACGCTTCCGCTCACCCTCGAAGAGATCGCCGAGGGCACCGAGAAGCGCCTCAAGGTCAACAAGTCCGTCGAGTGCGAGGCGTGCGACGGCACCGGCGGCGAGAACGGCGCAGAGGATCTCATCATGTGTTCCACCTGCGACGGCAACGGGGAGGTGCGCCAGGTGTCGCGCTCGGCCTTCGGGCAGATGGTGAACGTACAGACGTGCCCCACCTGCGGCGGCGAGGGGCGTCTGGTAGAAAACGAGTGCCACGAGTGCGGTGGCGAAGGGCGCCGGAAGCAGGAAGAAACGATCAGCGTGACTGTCCCGGCGGGCGCGCTCGAAGGGCATTACCTGACGCTTCGCGGCCAGGGCAACGCCGGGCGGCGCGGAGGCCCGGCCGGCGACTTGCGTGTGGAGATCAAGGAGAAGGCGCACGAACACTTCGCCCGCGAGGAACTCGACGTCTACTACGACTTGCACCTGTCTTTTCCCGAGGCCGCGCTGGGGACGGAGATTGAGGTGCCGACCCTCAAAGGCCAGGCGCGCCTCCAGATCGACCCGGGCACGCAGGCGGGCAAGATCCTGCGCATGAAAGGGCGCGGCTTGCCGGACGTCTCACAGCGCGGCCGCACTGGCGACCAGATGATCCGCGTTCACGTCTGGACGCCCCAGAACCTGACCGACGAGCAGCGCGACCAGATCGAGGCGTGGCGCGGCGATGACGCCTTCGCCCCGCGTCCCGAAGAGAAAGGCGGCCCGCAGAAGAGCTTCTTCCGTCGCGTCAAAGACGTATTTACGTAGAGCGCCTGCGGCGCTCGGGCGGCGGTTCGCGAGGGGGGGTGTTCCGAAGCGTGCTGGTCGGTCCACGAGAGACGTAGGGAGACACCGTCGGGTATCTGCTGGGGCCGTTCCGCTGCGCGCCGCTGCCCCGGTCCCACACCACCTTCCGACCTGCACGAACGAACCGGCGCTGCTGCGATGAACACGGCTCCCAACGAACCGACGGAGGAGCAACGCGCCGCCGGCGGCGCGGCGCTCAGGGCCGTGATGCGTGAGGTCCCCTCGCCGGTGACGGTCGTCACCGCGCGCGCCGGGGCTTCGGGGGAGAGGCCCTTCGGCATTACCATCGGGTCGCTGGCGAGCGTGTCGCTGTGCCCGCCACTCGTGTCGTTCAACGTGTCGGAGGAGGCGCGCACCTACGGATGGATTGAGGCGGCCGAACGCTTCGCCGTGCACGTCCTGCGGGCGGGCCAGGCCGCGCTGGCGGAGCGTTTCGCCGACCCGGGCCTGCCGCTGGCCGAGCAGTTTGCCGGGCTCGCGTGGCACTCCGGCCCCGAGGGGCGGCCCGTACTCGACGGCGCGCTGGCGGTGCTGCACTGCCGCCTGCACTCGCGCATCCGCGCCGGCGACTCGGATCTCGTGGTGGGCCGCGTGACGGGCACCGAGGGGGCGGCGCCCGCCGCTGACCCGCTCGTGTACTACCGGAGAGGCTACCGCACCGTGGCGTCTGCTTCGTCGTCGGGGGAGCTCGCCAGCCGTTCGGCCAGCGACGCGTCCGAGACGCCCGCCCCAAAGAGCGCAAAGTCGTAGCGTGCCGGGTCGCGCGGGGCGAGTCGCCGCCCCCGCCTCGTGAGCTGGAGAGCGGCCTTCCAGTCGTTGGACTTGCGCCCGCGAAGAAGACCCAGGCGCCGCGCGGTGCGCCCGCTGTGCGTGTCGAGCGGCACCAGAAGCTGCGCGGGTCGAATCTGCCGCCACGTGCCGAAGTCCACCGGCCCGCCGCGCACCATCCAGCGCAGATACATCGCCAGGCGCTTGCAGGCGCTCCCAGCCTCGGGCCGCGCCAGGTGCTTGCGCAAGCGCGCCGGCGTCTCGGGGTCGATCTGGAGGATCGTTTCGCTAAAGCCCTGGATGGCCGGCCCGACGTGCTCCGCCGACGGGACGAGGTGGCGCGTGAATAGTCGTTGCATCGAGCCGTACTTCTCGAGCGCCGATCGCAGGTTCTTGACCAGCCAGCGCGCGTCTATCGGCTGGAAGGTGCGGTGCTTGAAACCGTCGAGCCGCTCGGCGTCGCGCCTATCATCGTACCGGCGCACGAAGCGGGCGGGTTGCATCCGCATCCGCTCGCAGAGCTCGCGGAGCTTGCGCAGCATCACATCACGGCGGCCCCAGGCCAGCAGCGCCGCAAAGAGGCCGATCACCGCGCGGTCTTCGCGGTCGGAGAAGCCGTGCGGAATCGAGATCGGGTCCTTGCTGATGAAGGCGGGGCGCTCGTAGCGGCGCACCAGCCCGTCGAGGTAGCCGTGAAGGGCGGGGTTCGTGGATCGTCCGTTCGCTTCGCTCACTGGTTTGTGGGTCGTCCGCTCGCCCCCGGCTCGCTTGTTCGTTTTCGGAATACGGGCGACGGTAGTCTTCGGCGAGAGGTAAATCTTAACGAGGGGCAGGATGCCCTTGCAACGCTTGGGGTTGGCTCCTCCGTTTGCCAGTCCATTGTTCGAGGTGAACCACGACCTACGAACCGTCGTGTTGCTGCTGGAGGCGGTCGGTGAAGGCGGCGTGCGCATCGGTTTGCGTGCCGGTCCGGGCCGCCTCGATCACGGGGGCCAGGTCGTCGTTCAGAAGCGCGTCCACGTCGAGATGGAGGCCGGGGAAGACGCGGCTTTGCAACAGGCCGTTCGCGTTCGGTTCGAGGCGCAGGTAGGCGCCGTCTTCGAGGACGAACCAGTCGAGGTGCTCCTCGTGCGTCTGCCAGACGAGATACTCCCGCACGCCGTGGCGGCGGTAGACGTTTTTTTTGGCGTGCAGGTCGTAGGAGGCACTCGAAGCGGCCACTTCCGCGACCAGCTCGGGCGGGCCGCTGAGATAGTCGTCGCCGGTGACGCGCGACTGCCCGCCGCAGGCGTCCTCGATGCGCAGGAGCGCGTCGGGGCGCACGCCGTTGTCGAGGTCGAGGCGGAGCGTGGCCTCGGTGTAAGCGCGCACCCCCGGCGTAGCGGCGGCGTAGACGCCCAGCCAGGTGGAGAGCGTGTTCGTAGGATGACTGTGGCTTTCGGCGCGGATGGAGAGCAGCATATACACGAGGCCGTCCACAAGCTCGGCTTTGGCAACCTTGTTGGAGGGCATCGCTTCGAGGCGGCGCTCGAACTCCGGGCGCGTCAGCCGGTCGCCGGCCTGGAGGGGCGGGAGGTCGGTCTGCCGGGCGGTGGACATGGCGAGGCGGGCGGGCTGTGCGAGAGAATCGCAGCAACGGGATAACGAGCCGTGCCGCCCTACGGTTCGCGCTTGTGACCTCGGGTAGGGCCGCCGCCAGCGCCGTCTACGGCGCTGGGAGCGCAAGCGACCGAGTGCACTGCCTTTAGCAGCACCGGCTTCGGGCAGCACCGGCTTCTTGGAGCGACCGTCGTCCTACAAGCTGCCCAGCCGCGCCAGGTCCACGTTGCCCCCGCTGATGGTGACGCCGACGCGCGCGCCCTTTGCCCGGGAAACGGCTTCCTCCAGCAGCGCGGCGAAGGCCAGCGCGCCGGTCGGCTCGATGACCAGCTTGAGCCGCTCGCACAGAAAGCGCGTGGCCCCGGCGATAGCCTCCTCGCTGACGGTGGCGAAGGCGTCCACGTGCTTCTGCACCAGGGGGAACGTCACTTCCCCCAGCGAGGGAGTGCGCGCCCCGTCGGCGATGGTGTCGGGGTCCTCGACGTAGTGCAACTCGCCGGTGCGAAAGGAGCGCGCGGCGTCGTCGGCGCGCCTGGGCTCGACGCCCACGACGCGGCAATCGGGCTGGAGGGCCTTCGCTGCGATGGCGCAGCCACTCAGAAGCCCGCCCCCCCCGCAGCAGACGAGCAGGGTGTCCAGGCTGGGCACGTCTTCGCAGAGCTCCTTGCCGGTGGTGCCCTGGCCGGCCACCACGTGCGGATGGTCGTAGGGCGGCAGCACGGGCAGCCCGCGCTCTTCGGAAAGCCGCTCGGCCAGCGCCTCGCGCGTGGTTTCGGCGCGGTCGTATTCGACGATCTCCGCGCCGTAGCCTTCGGTGCCCGCGCGCTTCACGGCGGGGGCGTCGGAAGGCATGATGATGGTCGCCGCGATGTCCAGCAGCCGCCCCGCCAGCGCCACCGCCTGCGCGTGGTTGCCCGAGGAGTAGGTCAGCACGCCGCGCTCCTTCTGCTCCTCATAAAACTGCGAGAGCGCGTTGTAGGCTCCGCGCAGTTTGAAGGCGCCGGTGCGCTGGAGGTTCTCGCACTTGAAGAAGACCTCTGCGCCCGTGGCCTCATCGGCTTGGCGGGAGGTCATCACGGGCGTGTGGTGCGCCACCCCCTCGAGCCGCGCGGCGGCGGCCTCCACGTCGTCGTAAGAAACCAAAGAGATAGCGGGTTGGAGAGGGAAGGGTTGAACGTGAGAAGGGGGCGTCAGTCAAGCAATGTCCTCACACCTTCCTACCCTCACCCTTCCTGTCATCATTCCACCGCGTCTTCCTTCTTCTCGATGACGAGCTTCACGTCGGTTGCCAGGGAGGCGAAGGCGCCCAGCGCTGCGAGCGTGGGGCTCAAAGCCACCGCCGCCGCCGCTCCGCCGACGCCCGCCGTCAGGGGCAGCTCCATGACCGTCTCGCCCTTGCGCTTGACGATCACGCGGCGCGCGTTGCCGCGATCCACGATCTCTTTGAACTTCTCGACGACCTGGTTGCCACGCACGGTGACTTCCTCGACGGCCTTGTCCTGGGCTTGCTGGGCGGCGTCTTGCGCAGTGTTTTTGGCCTGCTGGGTAGTGCTTTCGCTGGAAGAAGAGGCGTCGTCGGTCATGACGGGGAACATTTTTGGAAAAGGAGGGCGAGGGCGGCCTGCGAGGGGACCGTTCCATGCACGCAAGCAAAGTGCGGGAAGACAGACGGAAAAACTTCTATATTCGCGTAATTTCTGGTCGGCCGTCCGTCATCCGGGTGCTGGGGGAAGACCGGGACGTATTCGGAAGCGTCTCGCTTTCCTTCGGCGTCGAAAAAGAGCAGGTAGCCGTCGGCGTCACAGGTCCCCACTTCCCCGGCGCCGGCCTCGAAGTAAAGCTGTTTCTTTTCCTCGATTTTCCCCTGGGTGTTCGTGGGCGAGAGCACTTCGATTTCCGGCGCGAGCGGCGTGTCGTGCGTGCCCTCCGCTTTCGCGGCGCGCTCCGGCGAGAGCCAAGGCCACGTCGGCCACCTTCGTGCCCTTCGCGGTGCGCACGGCGAATTCCACGGCGGTGCGCCCGTCAGGCAGGTGCTCGTTCATGAGCGTAATGAGATCCGACTGGTAAAAGCTGGGGCTGGAGGAGACCGGAGGGCCGTGAACGCACCTTCACGATTGACGATCCCACGATTGACGATCCGCCGCGCAGGGCGTCGGGGCGTTTCCGGGATGGGAAAAATCTTCCGTCGGGCGGCACAGAACTTCCGGTGCGGGCCGCGCGGAGCATCGCCAGCAGGGCGCCAGCGCCCGGTACGGGGCGTGGCAAGTTTCTTGCGCCCCCGAAGCGGATGCAGGCGCCACGCCGCCGCTTGCTTTCGACGTTCGCTCCCGTCTTCCCCGCAGACTCATGGCCTCCACGCGCGAGTTTCGTTTTCAGGGTCTCCGCTCCGGCGGGCAGTCCGTGCAGGGCACCGTCTTCGCCCCGTCGAAGCGCAAGGCCAAAAAGAAGGTCAAGTCGCTGGCCGAGAAGCACGGCTTCCGCCAGCAGAGCATCGAAAAGCGCCGCACATACCTCTACAAGGTCAAGCATCCGAGCGGCGAAGTCGCCAAGGGCGAGCAGAAGGCCTTCTCGCAGGAAGAGGTCGAGCAGGCGCTGGAGCGCATGGGGCTCGAAGTCGTGAGGGTCCGGAAGAAGCTGCTGGACTTCAATTTCAGCCCGCCGAAGGACGACATTATCATGTTCGTGCGTCTCTCGGCGAACCTGCTGAAGGAGAATCTTCCGTTCGACGAAGTGCTGAACCTTCTGGTCAGCGACGTAAACTCCAAGAGCCTCAAGCAGGTCATCCGCGACCTCAACGCCGACCTCAAAGGCGGGATGGACGCCGAGAAAGCCTTCCTGAAGCACCAGGGCGACCTCGGCAAGTTTACCAGCTACATGCTCGGGATTGCCTCGAAAAGCGGCAACATGGCCGAGATCTACGAGTCCACCGCGCGCTTTCTCGAACGGCAAAACGAGTTCAAAAAGAGCGTGCGCTCTTCGATGATCACCCCTGCGATCACGCTGGTCGTTTTGATCGCGTGCTTCGTGTGGTACGTGTGGTACATCTTCCCGCAGACGGCAGGCCTCTTCGAGGGGATGGGCGTGGATATGCCGCCTTTGACGAGCGCCACGCTCGCCTTCAGCGACTGGCTGGACCGCAACTACGTGTGGCTGTTTAGCTCGATTACGGCGGCGGTCGGGGGCTTTATCTTCTACGCGCGCACCGATCAGGGGACGTTCTACTTTCACAAGTACATGATTCGATTGCCCGTCATCGGGGGCCTGTTACACAAGCTCAATATCGAGATCTTCTGCCGCGTCTTCGCGGTGCTCTACTCCGGCAGCGGCGAGAACATCAACGTCATCCGCGTGGCCGCCGAGGCCTGTGGCAATAAGTACATCGAGCACCGGATCAAGACGGTAACGATCCCGATGATGGTTGCGCAGGGGGCAGGCTTGGTCGAGAGCATGGAGGCGTCGAAGGCGTTTACCGACATGGCGATCTCGCGCTTCCGTAGCGGGGCGGAGACCGGCAACGTCCAGGACTCCGCCCGCCAGATGGCCGACTACTACGAGCGCGAGACCAAAATGCGCCTCGAAAGCGCGGTGCAGAGCATCCAGACGGTCGTGGCGATCTTGATTGCCATCGGCATCTGCTTCCTGACGCTGATCTCGACGGAGATGGCCTTCATCCAGCCCTCCTCGACCGACATGATGGGGATGTGAGCCGGGAAGGCCACGCGGACCCCCTTCGCTTCTTTTCTGCAGTACGCGACCTCTGCTTTCGATGAAAGACCCTTTCGCCCCTGACGACGACGGTGGCGACACCGACCCCTCGGGCGAGCCCGCCGGCACGGACGACGTTCCCGAGGAGGCCGTCGGGCAGCACTTGGCCGGCGTGCTCAGCAACGGCGGCGGCCCGGGCGACGACGCCACGCCCCGCAGCGGCAACGCGGAAAACGGCAACGCGGAAAACGGCGGCGGCCGGGGGAAGACGCGCGAGTTGGGCTGGCTGGAGCACCTGACGAACGAAAGCGAGTTGGTGACGACTGCCGACGAGGACGGCGGGGACCCGGCGTCCGGCACGCACGCGGGAAGTCCTGCCGAGGCCGCGCGTCACGACCCGGTGGTGCATGGGCTCTTCCAGCGGGGTGCCCTGACCGAAGCACAGGTGCACGCGGGCCTGAAGCGCCGGGAGGCCGGGCAGCCGCTCTGGCGGGCTGTCGCCGCTCTCGACACCACCGATACGGACGCGCTCTTTGAGGAGGCGCAGGCGCGCGGAGTGGTGGACGGCCGCCCGCAGACGCCCTCCGCAGAGCGCCCGGCCCCCAGCGAGGAGCACCGGTTGGCGCCGCGTGCGCCGTCACCCGCGTTTGCCAGACGCTTCGAGGCGGAGGTGCGCGCGAGCACCTTCGATCTTGAAACGCCGCTCCCTGAAACAGATGGCGACCTCGGCCCGCTCGCCGATGCGGGGCTGCTGCCGGGGCTCGATCGCTCCGGCGACTCTGCCGGCGGCTACGTGCTCAACGAAGAGCCCATTGCCAACATCTCCGACCAGTGGACCGGCGCCGGTGACGGGGCCGCCACGGACGCGCCCGCCCTGCCCGGCTACCGGGACGCGGGAGCTTCCTCCGGGGACGCTCCCTCCGAGGTGGAGACGAGCGACCGCGTGGTGAGCTTCCTCCTGCGCAGCGGGATCGTGGAGCCGCGCCAGGTGGCCCGCGCGCAGCAACGCCGCGAAAAGCAGGGCGGCAGCGAAGCGCTCTGGCGCGTCCTCGCGCGCGGAAAGGACGTAGACCGCGCTTCCATCTTTGCCGAGGCCGCGCGCGTCTACGCCTTTCCCTTCGCCGACCTCGAAGCGCAGCCGCCGGAACCGGAGTTTACACGCGCGGTGGCCGATCACTTCTCTGATGCACGCCGCGAGCGCATGATCGAGCTGGGCTTGGCCCCGTGGCGCGTGGAAATGGACCAGAAGCGCTCCTTCTTCAAGCTCTTCTTGATTACCCACGACCCGGCGCGTCCGGCGGTACACCGCCTCGCCCACGAACTCGACGTGGACCGCGTGGAGCTCCAGTACGCTCCCGAAGAGGACGTGCAGGCGCTCCTCACTGACGCCTTTCCCCAGACCAATGAGTACTGGGACCGCATCGAGGACGACGACCAGAGCGTAGACCTCGGCGCCAACTACGACGAGGACGACGACGACCTGATCGACGAGGAGGAACTGGAAGCCGAAATCAGTCGCTCGAAGCTGATTAACCTCTTCGAGGCCACCCTCGTGGAAGCGGTGCGCGAGGGAGCCAGCGACATTCACATCTTCCCGAATCCCGACAAAGAAGTCGAAATCCACTTCCGCACCGACGGGCGCCTGCGCCCGTGGCACACCGAAACGAAGGTCCATCCCGAGGCGCTCCTGGCGGTCATCAAGGACAACTCGATGAACGTCGACCGCTTCGAGAAAGACGCTGCGCA